>SHXR01000026.1 GCA_009693235.1 Betaproteobacteria bacterium
GCATGGACTCATGTGTTGAGGTGGTGTCGGGCCGTGGCCGACGTGGTGAAATTGGTAGACACGCCGTCTTGAGGGGGCGGTGGCGAAAGCTGTGCGAGTTCGAGTCTCGCCGTCGGCACCAATGCAAGGTCCAGTTCGTGCTGTCCCATATCGGCTGCAACATAGCTGATTGAGACTGCCGCAAGCCGATAACGAAAGTGCGCGACGGATGATTGAAGGTTACCTCCCGATTCTCGTATTCATGATGGTCGGTGCCGTACTCGGCATCGCAATGATTGGTACGGGCGGCGTCGCGGGCTTTCTTCTTGGCGTCCACCGCCCAGACAGCGAAAAGCTGTCGCCGTATGAATGCGGCTTCGAGGCGTTTGAAGACGCCCGGATGAAGTTCGACGTTCGCTATTATCTGGTCGCGATTCTGTTCATTCTGTTTGATCTGGAGATTGCGTTCCTGTTTCCCTGGGCGATCTCGCTGATGGATATCGGCGCATTTGGTTTCTGGTCGATGATGGTGTTTCTTGGCATTCTCATCGTCGGCTTCATCTACGAATGGAAAAAAGGCGCGCTCGAATGGGAGTAGTGCCTGGTCGTTCGGCGCATTGCTTGGCGCCGCGCGGATGCCACACGAGTCAGCGGGGATAGAGCGAGCGAAATGGGTGCCTCAGACGGTGTAATGCAACAGGGCTTCGTGACCACGACGCTCGATACGGTGATCAACTGGACGCGCACCGGGTCACTCTGGCCGATGACCTTCGGCCTTGCCTGCTGTGCGGTTGAAATGATGCATGCCGGTGCCGCCCGCTATGATCTCGACCGCTTCGGCATCATTTTTCGACCGAGTCCACGGCAATCCGATGTGATGATCGTCGCCGGTACGCTTTGCAACAAGATGGCGCCCGCTTTGCGCAAGGTCTACGACCAGATGGCCGAGCCACGCTGGGTGATTTCGATGGGTTCCTGTGCCAATGGCGGTGGTTACTACCACTACTCCTACTCCGTCGTGCGCGGGTGCGATCGCATCGTCCCGGTCGACGTGTATGTGCCGGGATGTCCGCCGACTGCCGAGGCGCTGCTGTATGGCATTGTCCAATTGCAGAATAAAATCAAACGGACCAACACCATCGCACGCTAACGCTGGCGGCCTTCCTTTCCCACGATGACAACTAAACGCGAACGACTGCGGTCCGCGCTCGACAGTGTGCTCGGGCAGCGCATCGTGACCTCTACCGAGGCCCTCGGTGAGCTGACCATCGTCGTCCGGGCCGACGCGTTTCTCGATGCGGCCCGGCTGTTGCGGGATGACGCATCGCTTCGCTTCGATACGATGATCGACCTCTGCGGCGTGGACTACTCCACCTATGGCGAAGGCGCCTGGGAAGGCGCTCGCTTTGCCGTCGTGCTGCATCTGTTGTCGGTGGAACACAATTGGCGGTTGCGGCTGCGCACCTTTGCCGCTGACGATGGGTTTCCGGTGGTAAGTTCGGTGACCGAGGTTTGGCCCGGCTCGAACTGGTATGAGCGCGAAGCCTTCGATCTGTTCGGCATCATGTTCGAAGGCCACAACGACTTGCGCCGGATTCTCACCGACTATGGCTTTATCGGACATCCGTTCCGCAAGGACTTCCCGCTGTCGGGCAACGTGGAAATGCGTTACGACCCCGATCAAAAGCGGGTGATCTATCAGCCCGTCACCATCGAGCCGCGCGAAATAACGCCTCGCATCATCCGCGAGGACAGTTACGGCGATGTGGGGAAGCGATGATGGCTGAAATTCGCAACTACACACTCAACTTTAGTTTCGGCCGCTCCTGTTGGTCGCTTAACTTTCCGTTCGTGCCCGGAAAGTTAGCCTGCACTGAAATTGAGCTAAACGTCGCGAAAGTTCAGCATGGCTGAAATTCGCAACTACACGCTGAATTTTGGACCCCAGCACCCGGCTGCCCATGGTGTGCTCCGGCTCGTGCTGGAACTCGATGGCGAGGTGATCGAGCGGGCCGATCCGCATATCGGTCTCCTGCACCGGGCGACCGAAAAGCTCGCCGAACACAAGACATTCATGCAATCGTTGCCGTACATGGATCGTCTGGACTATGTGTCCATGATGGTCAATGAACATGCGTATGTCATGGCGATCGAGAAGCTGCTTGGCATCGAGGTGCCGGAGCGCGCGCAGTACATCCGCGTCATGTTCGATGAGATCACCCGCATCTTGAATCACTTGCTGTGGCTCGGGGCGCATGCGCTCGATATCGGCGCGATGACGGTGTTTCTCTATGCGTTCCGCGAGCGCGAAGACCTCATGGATTGTTATGAGGCGGTCTCGGGTGCGCGGCTCCATGCGGCCTACTACCGGCCAGGCGGTGTGTTTCGCGATTTGCCGGATGTCATGCCGCAGTATCTCGCCTCACAACATCAAAGCGCGGCAACGCTGCGCCGGCTGAATAGCTCGCGCTCCGGTTCATTGCTCGATTTCGTCGCCGATTTTACCGACCGCTTTCCGAATTGCGTCGACGAATACGAAACGCTCCTCACCAACAATCGCATATGGAAGCAACGCACTGTCGGTATTGGCGTCGTCACGCCGGAACGCGCCAAGGCGCTAGGCTTTACCGGACCGATGATCCGTGGCTCGGGCATCGCCTGGGATCTGCGCAAGAAACAACCGTATGAAGTCTATGACCGCATGGACTTCGATATTCCGGTCGGAGTGAACGGCGATTGCTACGATCGGTATCTGGTTCGCATTGAGGAAATGCGGCAGTCCAATCGGATCATCAAACAGTGCATCGAATGGCTGCGCAAACACCCGGGGCCGGTGATCACCGACAACCACAAGGTCGCGCCGCCGTCCCGCGTTGGGATGAAGACCAATATGGAAGATTTGATTCATCACTTCAAGCTTTTCACCGAAGGGATGCATGTGCCGGCGGGCGAGGCGTACGCGGCCGTAGAGCATCCGAAAGGCGAGTTCGGCATCTATCTCATCGCAGATGGCGCCAACAAACCCTACCGCTTGAAGATCCGGGCGCCTGGCTTTGCGCATCTTTCGGCGATGGATGAATTGTCGAAGGGTCATATGCTCGCCGACGTTGTTGCCATCATCGGCACGCTGGATATCGTTTTCGGGGAAGTGGACCGATGAACGCGACCACACTGCTCGGTTCTGATGCCATTGCAAAAATTGATCGGGCGATTGCGAAGTATCCGGCCGATCACCGTGAATCGGCCGTCATGGCGGCGCTCACCATCGCGCAGAGCGAACATGGGCACCTCACGACTGAATTGATGGATTTCGTTGCGCAGCACATCGGTATGCCGCCGGTGGCCGTCTATGAAGTCGCGACGTTCTACACGATGTACGATTTGCAACCGGTCGGTCAGTTCAAGTTGTCGATCTGCACGAATCTTCCTTGTGCGTTGCGCGGCGCGAACGACGCCGCCGAACACCTCAAGAAGAAGCTCGGCATCGAATGGAACGAAACCACGCCCGATGGTCGCTTCACGTTGAAAGAAGGCGAGTGTTTTGGCGCCTGTGGGGATGCGCCGGTCATGCTCGTCAACAACAAGAAGATGGTGAGCTTCATGTCTTCCGAGCGCCTCGATAAGCTGGCGGCACAACCGGATCAATTTCTGTCCGAACAACCATGATTACAGCTTTTCCGCCCTTCGCCCCCGACGCCTATGGACCCGATGCGGTCATCATGAAGGGCGTGACCGGACAGAATTGGCGGCTCAAAGATTACGTCGCACGAGGCGGCTATCAGGCCCTGCGGAAAATCATCACCGAGAAAGTAACGCCTGATGCGGTGATCGCCGATCTCAAGAAGTCCACGTTGCGTGGCCGGGGCGGTGCAGGTTTTCCGACCGGATTGAAGTGGAGCTTCATGCCGCGTCAATTCCCTGGCCAGAAATACATGGTCTGCAATTCCGATGAAGGCGAACCTGGCACGTTCAAGGATCGCGACCTGCTGCGCTACAACCCGCATAGCGTCATCGAAGGCATGGCGATCGCCGGCTTTTCGACCGGCGCCACGATCGGCTACAACTATATTCACGGCGAAATCTGGGACGTCTACGAGCGCTTCGAGGAAGCGCTCGCTGAAGCGTATGTGGCCGGCTATCTCGGAAAAAATATCCTTGGCAGCGAGGTTAGCTTCGATCTGTATGTGCACCATGGATGGGGTGCATACATCTGCGGTGAAGAAACCGCCCTGCTCGAATCGCTGGAAGGCAAGAAGGGGCAGCCACGTTTCAAGCCGCCGTTTCCGGCGAGCTTTGGCCTCTACGGCAAGCCCACCACGATCAACAACACCGAGACGTTTGCCGCCGTCCCGTTCATTCTCAATATGGGCGCCGAGCAATATCTCGCACTTGGCAAGCCGAACAACGGCGGCACGAAGATTTTCTCCGTCTCAGGCGATGTCGAGCGTCCCGGCAACTATGAAGTCAAACTTGGAACGCCGTTCGCCAAGTTGCTGGAAATGGCGGGCGGCATGCGGGGCGGCCGTAAATTGAAAGCCTGTATTCCGGGCGGGTCGTCGATGCCGGTGCTGCCGGCCGATGTGATCATGCGCACCGATATGGATTACGACTCGATCGCGAAGGCCGGATCGATGCTTGGATCGGGCGCCGTCATCATCATGGACGAAACGCGTTGCATGGTGAAGTGTCTCGAACGCTTGTCGTATTTCTACTTTGAAGAATCCTGCGGGCAGTGCACGCCCTGCCGTGAAGGCACCGGCTGGTTGTACCGGATGGTCCATCGGATCGAAACCGGCAAGGGCCGTCCGGAAGATCTCGACAAACTCATCTCGGTGGCGGACAACATTGCCGGTCGCACAATCTGTGCGCTGGGCGATGCTGCAGCGTTGCCGGTGAAAAGCTTCATCCAGCATTTCCGCAGCGAATTCGAATTCCATATCAAGAACAAATACTGTCTGGTGGGACCGAATTCGTTGCAGCCCACGCAAATGGTGGCGGCATGAGCGCGGCCGGGGACCGGACATTGCATGAGAAGGTGACCAAATGAGCGCGCCTCTTGCCAAGGTTGAAATCGACGGCAAACACGTTGAGGTCCCCCTAGGAAGCATGGTCATGGAGGCCGCCAACAAGCTCGGTCTCTATGTCCCGCACTTCTGTTATCACAGCAAACTGACGATCGTGGCGAATTGCCGCATGTGCCTGGTCGAAATTGAAAAGGCGCCCAAGCCGATGCCCGCATGCGCCACGCCTGTGAGCGATGGCATGAAGATCCATACCCAGTCTACCAGGGCCAAACAGGCGCAGAACGGAGTGATGGAGCTGCTGTTGATCAACCATCCGCTCGATTGCCCGATTTGCGATCAGGGCGGCGAATGCCAACTCCAGGATCTTGCCGTGGGTTATGGCGGCAGTGGTTCGCGCTTTGAGGAAGACAAGCGCGTCGTGCCGCGTAAGGATCTCGGCCCCCTGGTGGCCGCCGAGGAAATGTCCCGTTGCATCCAATGCACACGCTGCGTTCGTTTTGGACAGGAGATCGCCGGCGTCATGGAACTTGGCATGATCGGGCGTGGCGAACATGCCGAGATCGTGTCCTTCGTCGGGAAGAGCGTCGATTCCGAGTTGTCGGGCAACATGATCGATATCTGTCCGGTGGGCGCGCTCACGTCCAAGCCATTTCGTTATTCCGCACGCACCTGGGAGTTGTCGCGCCGCAAGACCATTGCTCCGCACGACAGCCTGGGCTCCAACCTCGTGGTGCAGGTAAAGCAGAATCGCGTGATGCGGGTGCTGCCGCTCGAGAACGATGATGTCAACGAGTGCTGGATTTCCGATCGTGATCGCTTTTCCTACGAGGCGCTCAATTCCGATCAGCGTTTGGCAAAGCCCCTGGTGCGGGAAGGCAATGGTTGGCGCGAAGTCGACTGGCAAGTGGCCCTCAAGCTCGTGGCCGAGCGCTGGCAAAAGATTGCTACCGAACAAGGCGCTAAAGCAATCGGCGCGTTGGCCAGTCCGAGCGCCACCCTTGAAGAAATGCATCTGCTTGGCAAGGTGATGCGCGGTCTTGGCAGCGAGAACATCGATTTTCGTCTGCGACAGCGCGATTTTAGTGCGACGGGCAAGGCGGCCGGTGCGCCTTGGCTGGGCATGAAGGTCAGTGAAATAGCCGACCTCGATGCGGTGCTGGTGGTGGGATCGTTCCTGCGTAAAGATCATCCGCTGCTCGCCAGTCGTTTCCGGCAGGCCGCCAAGCGCGGACAGCAACTGCACTTGCTGCATATTGCGTCGGACGAGCCTCTCATTGATCGCGTCAATCGCGTGGTGGTCGCGCCAAGCGAATTGCCGCATACGCTCGCGTCTATCGCCCGCGCACTGTGCGAGGCGAAAGAACAAACCATCCCCGAGGGGCTGCGCGAAGTCGCGGTCACCGAGGTGGCGCGTAATGTCGCCCGGAGTCTTGCGCGCGGCAAGAAGATTGGCGTATTCCTTGGCAATACGGCGCAACAGCACGACAGTGCCGTTCAGCTCCATGTGCTGGCACAGATGATTGCCGGTGCATGTAGCGGTCGATTAGGATTTTTTGGCGAGGCCGCCAATAGCGTGGGCGGTTATCTGGCCGGTTGTGTACCCGGTCCGGGTGGGTTGAATGCGTATGACATGTTGGCGCAACCGCGCAGCGCCTACCTGCTGTTGAACTGTGAACCGGAGCTCGATTCGCACAATGGCCGGCAGGCCGCGGCAGCGCTGCGCACGGCCCAATTCGTCGTGGCGATGACGCCTTTTCAAACGGCCGCCACCGAATACGCTCATGTGATCTTGCCGGTTACGCCGTTTACCGAGACGTCCGGCACTTTCGTGAACACCGAAGGCCGTATGCAAAGTTTCAATGCGGTAGTGCGGCCTCTCGGCGAGGCGCGGCCGGCTTGGAAAGTGCTCCGCGTGCTGGGCAATATGCTAGGCCTGTCAGGGTTCGACCACGAAACCAGCGAAGCGGTACGCAACGAAGTCGGCCACGCGGATGCCCTGGCCGCGCGATTGTCCAATGCCATCACCGACGCTTCGCTCAAGCTGACACACGGCCCAGCTCTATCCAATGGCGCACTCGAGCGCGTGACGGATGTGCCGATCTATTGCACCGACGGACTGGTCCGCCGCGCACCATCGCTGCAACAAACTGCCGACGCGCGGGTGCCCTGTGCGTTGATGCCGCTTGCCACCATGCAAAAGCTTGGGCTTAGTGCGGGCGCCAAGGTTCGGCTCAAGCAAGAAGGCGGCGAAGCAACGCTGGAAGTCGCCCTGGAAGAGGCGTTGGCGCCCAATTGCATTCGGGTGGCGGCAGGACATTCGCTCACCGCCGCTTTGGGTGCGATGTCTGGGACCATCACCGTGGAGCGCGTCGGATGATCGAAACGCTTGACATGCTTGCGCAGTCGTTTCCCTGGACCTTCACCGCCGGGAAAACGCTGTTCTTTATCGCGCTCATCGTTTTGCCGCTCTTGATCGGGGTGGCCTATCTCACGCTTGCCGAGCGTAAGGTCATCGGTTGGATGCAGATTCGCATCGGCCCCAATCGCGTCGGCCCCTGGGGCCTGATCCAGCCGCTTGCCGATATGGTCAAGCTGCTGACGAAGGAAATCATCATCCCGACCGGCGCCAACAGAACACTCTTTATCCTCGCGCCGGTGCTGTCATTGATGCCGGCGTTCGCGGCCTGGGCAGTGATTCCCTTCGCACCTGAAGTGGTGCTCGCCGATGTGAACGCGGGGCTCTTGTATGTCATGGCCATCACCTCGATGGGCGTGTATGGCGTCATCATCGCGGGTTGGGCGTCCAACTCGAAATATTCATTTCTTGGTGCGATGCGCTCGGCCGCGCAGATCGTCGCCTATGAAATCGCGATGGGCTTCGCACTCGTGTGCGTATTGCTCGTGGCCCAGAGCCTGAATCTGTCCGACATCGTCAATGGGCAGGGCAGGGGACACTTTGCCGACAAGGGGGTGTCGATCCTGTCGTGGAACTGGATTCCGCTCTTCCCGATGTTCCTTGTCTATTTCATCGCGGCGATCGCCGAAACGAATCGGGCGCCGTTCGATGTGGCAGAAGGCGAATCGGAGATCGTCGCGGGCTTTCACGTCGAGTATTCCGGCATGACGTTCGCCGTGTTTTTCCTGGCCGAATACGCGAACATGATTCTTGTTTCCACGTTGGCCGCGCTCATGTTCCTCGGCGGTTGGTTGCCGCCGTTTGATTCGGTGCTTACGCACGCGGTCCCGCCGATCATCTGGCTCGCATTGAAGGTAGGATTCCTCCTGTTCCTGTTTCTCTGGTTCCGCGCGACATTTCCGCGTTACCGCTACGACCAGATCATGCGCCTTGGCTGGAAGGTGTTCATTCCCTTGACGATCGTATGGCTGGTCGTCGTCGCCGCTTGGATTCAAACGCCTTACAACATTTGGCGCAGCTAACATGCTTGCAAGAACCGTCGATTTCCTCAAATCCTTTCTGTTGCTTGAGCTTGCGAAAGGGCTATGGCTCACCGGCCGGCATCTGTTCAAGCGCAAGATCACCGTGCAATATCCGGAAGAGAAGACACCGCAAAGTCCGCGCTTTCGCGGCTTGCATGCGCTGCGCCGTTATCCGAACGGCGAGGAGCGTTGCATAGCCTGCAAATTGTGCGAGGCAGTTTGCCCGGCCCTGGCGATCACCATCGAATCCGAGCAGCGCGCCGATGGCACTCGGCGCACTACCCGGTATGACATCGATCTCACAAAATGCATCTTCTGCGGATTCTGTGAAGAGTCCTGCCCGGTCGATTCAATCGTCGAAACGCGCATTTTCGAGTATCACGGTGAAAAGCGGGGCGACTTGTATTACACGAAGGAAATGCTGTTGGCGGTGGGCGATCGCTACGAACAGCAAATCGCCAAGGACCGCGCCGCCGACGCGCCGTATCGATGATCATGACTGACGCCTTCACGTTTCCCGTGGCGCACGTGACAAAATGAGCTTCGAAACCGTCCTCTTTTGGGCGTTTTCCGTGGTGCTGGTCGGGGCGGCGCTTGCCGTGATCCTGCTGCGCAATCCGGTGCATGCGGCACTTGCGTTGGTGCTGGCGTTTGTTACCGCAGCGTCGCATTGGATGTTGCTCCGGGCGGAGTTTCTGGCGATCACGCTTGTCCTCGTCTATGTCGGCGCGGTCATGGTGTTGTTTCTGTTCGTCGTGATGATGCTCGACATCAACGTCGATCGATTGCGCGAAGGCTTCATGAAATTTCTGGCGGCCGGACTTCTGGTCGGCGGATTGATGGTCACCGAAATGGTGGCGGTATTTGTCAATGCAAAGTTCTTCTCTGCTGGGCGACTTCCCGCACCGCCTGATCCGGGCCGCGGTTACAGCAACACCAAGGAACTTGGGCGCATCCTCTATACCGACTTCGTCTACCCATTTGAGCTGGCGGCCGTGCTATTGCTGGTAGCGATCATTGCCGCCATCGCTCTCACAATGCGCAAGCGCAAGGACTCGAAATTTCAGGATCCCTCACAGCAGGTCGCGGTGCGTCGGGAAGATCGCATCCGCATCGTCTCGATGCCCGCCGAGAAAGCAGACGAATGATGATGTCCGTGCCCCCACGTAACCACCATCCATAACGGCATGCTCTCCCTCTCTCATTTCCTCGTGCTGGGTGCGGTGCTCTTTGCCATCAGCATTGTCGGCATCTTCCTCAATCGGAAGAACGTGATCATCTTGCTCATGGCCATTGAGCTGATGCTCTTGGCCGTCAATATGAACTTTGTGGCGTTCTCCCATTTCATGGGCGACATCGCCGGCCAAGTGTTCGTGTTTTTCATCCTCACGGTGGCCGCCGCGGAATCGGCCATCGGCCTTGCCATTCTGGTGGTGCTGTTTCGCAATCTGCGGACCATCAATGTGGACGATCTGAACGAGTTGAAGGGTTGAGATGGCAAGCAACAAACTACTCTTGCTGATCATTCCCCTCGCGCCGCTGCTGGGCGCGATCATTGCCGGACTGTTCTGCCGCGTGCTTGGCAACCGGGCCGCCCATCGCATCACTATTCTCGGGGTTGCGGTCTCAGCCGTGCTTTCCGTCATGGTGGCGTGGGACGCTTTCACGACCGGGACAAGCTTCAACGAGTCGCTCTACACCTGGTCATTGATTGGTGATGTGAAGCTCGAAGTGGGCTTCCTGATCGATCGGCTCACCGCGATCATGCTGGTCGTCGTGACCTCGGTGTCGCTCTTGGTGCACATCTATACCATCGGTTACATGGATGGCGATCCCGGCTACAACCGGTTCTTCTCCTACATCTCGCTCTTCACCTTCTCGATGTTGATGCTGGTGATGAGCAACAACTTCCTGCAACTGTTCTTCGGTTGGGAAGCGGTCGGGCTGGTGTCGTATCTCTTGATTGGCTTCTGGTACACCCGCGAAACCGCGATCTACGCGAACCTGAAGGCCTTTCTCGTCAATCGCGTCGGCGACTTCGGTTTCCTGCTTGGGATCGGCTTGGTGCTCGCGCACTTTGGCACGCTCGACTATGCTCAGGTGTTCGCCCAAGCCGGTTCGCTCAAAGACGCGACCATGGAATTGTTTCCCGGCACGCCCTGGCTGGTGCTGACCGTCATTTGTATCTGTCTATTCATCGGCGCCATGGGCAAATCCGCGCAGTTCCCGTTGCATGTCTGGCTGCCCGATTCGATGGAAGGTCCGACGCCTATTTCCGCCTTGATCCATGCGGCAACGATGGTGACCGCCGGCATCTTCATGGTCGCGCGCATGTCGCCATTGTTTGAGTTGTCAACGACAGCGCTGTCGGTGGTAATGATCGTCGGCGCCATTACCGCGTTCTTCATGGCCCTTATTGCCGTCGTGGTCTATGACATTAAGCGGGTCGTCGCTTACTCCACGCTCTCGCAGCTTGGCTATATGACGATGGCACTCGGTGCGTCAGGTTATTCCGCCGCGATCTTTCATCTGTTCACCCATGCGTTCTTCAAGGCCGCGCTCTTTCTGGGTGCGGGCTCGGTGATTATCGCGATGCATCATGAGCAAGACATGCGCAAGATGGGCGGGCTCAGGAAATACATGCCGCTCACCTATCTCACCGTCCTCATTGGGGCTTGGGCGAATGCCGGGTTACCACCTTTTGCCGGATTCTTCTCCAAGGAATCCATTGTGGAAGTGCTGCATCACTCGACCACGCCCGGCGCGGGCATCGCTTATGCGGCGGCGGTTGCCGGCGTATTCATCGGCGCCATCTATTCATTCCGCCTGGTATTTTTTTCTTTTCACGGTAAGGAGCGAATGGACGACCATACCCGTGAGCATCTGCACGAGTCGCCATGGGTCGTCACCTTGCCGCTCTTGACGCTCGCGGCAATGTCAATCTGTGCGGGGTGGTTGGTCGGCACCATCGTGCATGGCGATTACTTCGGCAGCGCTATTTTTGTCGGCGCCGACCATCCCTGGATCGCCAGTCTTGCGACGGATTTTCATGGCGTCGTGAACATGATGCTGCATGGCTTCGGGACGCTACCCCTGTGGCTGGCGATCGCCGGTGTGGCGCTCACCTGGTATCTCTACATTCTGCGCCCCGATCTGCCCGCCATCATTCGTGAGCGGCTCGGTGCATTCGTCCGGGTGCTGGAAGACAAATATGGGTTCGATCGATTCAACGACTGGTTCTTTGCCGGCGGCGCACGATCGCTTGGCAACGGCCTTTGGCAGCGTGGTGATGTAAAGATCATCGACGGCATCTTCGTCAATGGTTCCGCGCGCTGCATCGGCTGGCTCGCGGGCGTGGCGCGCACATTGCAGACCGGCCGTATCTACCACTATGCCTTCAGCATGATCATCGGTGCACTCATCCTCGTTTCGGTGTGGCGGTATGTGTTGCCGCATTTCGCAGGGGGATAGGAACTCAACATGTCCGTTCACGCTCCCACGCATGCCACTCCCGGCGCGCCCGTCGCGTCCAGCCTGAAGGGTGGGCAAAACTGGTATTTGCTCGGCATTGGCCTCATCGTACTGTCGGGCTTGTTTTGTATCGCAACCGCAGCGCCGTCTTCCGGGGCGACCAAATGGCTCAGCCTGTCGATTTGGGTGCCGATCATCGCGGGTGTCATCGTCATGTTCATTGGCGATGACAAGAATCGGGTGCTCGCACGACAAATCGCTTTACTTGGCGCCATCGCCGGCTGGCTGGTGACGATTCCTCTCTATGCGGGGTTCGCGTCCGGCTCAGCCGAGATGCAATTCGTCGAGTTCATGCCGTGGATTGAGCGATTTCAAATCAACTACCACGTCGGCATCGACGGTATCTCACTCATCTTCATTTTGCTGAACGCCTTCGTGACGGTGCTGGTCGTGATCGCCGGCTGGGAAGTGATCGAATCGCGCGTGTCCCAGTACATGTCGGCCTTCCTCATCATGTCAGGCCTCATGAATGGCGTTTTCAGCGCGCTCGATGCGGCCTTGTTCTATGTGTTCTTCGAGGCAACGCTGATTCCCATGTATCTGGTGATCGGTATCTGGGGCGGCCCCAATCGCGTGTATGCCGCCTTCAAATTCTTCCTCTTTACCTTGCTCGGATCACTGCTCTTTCTCGTCGCGCTCATCTACCTCTACACCGAATCGGGCGGAAGTTTTTCCATCCTCGACTTTCATACGCTGCCGATCCCCGGCGCCGCGCAAATCTGGCTGTTCTTCGCGCTCTTCGCTGCGTTTTCGGTGAAGGTACCGATGTGGCCGGTGCATACCTGGCTTCCCGATGCGCATGTGGAAGCGCCGACCGGAGGATCTGCGGTGCTGGCTGCCATCATGTTGAAGCTGGGCGCCTACGGCTTCATCCGCTTCTCCCTGCCGATCCTCCCCGATGCGAGCCGCGAGCTGGCCGGATTCATGATTACCTTGTCGCTCATTGCGGTGGTGTATATCGGTCTGGTGGCGCTCGTACAAAAAGATATGAAGAAGCTGATCGCCTATTCATCGATCTCGCACATGGGCTTCGTGACGCTTGGCTTTTTCATCTTCAACGCAGCGGGGATCGAGGGTGCGCTGGTGCAGATGATCTCGCACGGGTTTGTGTCGGCTGCGATGTTTCTCTGCGTTGGCGTCATGTATGACCGGATGCATTCTCGCTTGATTTCCGACTATGGTGGTGTGGTCAATACCATGCCCAAGTTCGCCGCGTTCATGATGTTGTTCGCGATGGCCAATTGCGGGTTGCCTGCGACGAGCGGATTTGTCGGCGAGTTCATGGTGATTCTGGGCGCGGTCCAATACAACTTCTGGATCGGCTTCGCGGCGGCGTCGACCTTGATCTTTGGCGCGGCCTACACTCTTTGGATGTACAAGCGCGTCATCTTTGGCGATATGGCCAATGATCATGTCAAGGCACTGACCGATATCAACGGTCGCGAATTTCTGGTGATGAGCCTGCTGGCGATCCCGGTGCTGTGGGTGGGTCTCTATCCGGCGATCATTACCGATGTCATGCATGCGTCCGTGGCGGAGTTGCTGAAGCATGTCGCGCAATCGAAGTTCAACTGAAAAAAGAACTTAATGCTCTTCGAAACTCCCAATGTTTTGCCTGCCATTCCAGAGATTTTCCTTCTCACAGCGGCGTGCGTAGTCTTGATGGTGGACCTTTACCTGCCTGAGCGGCTGCGTTGGGTCACATATGCGCTGTCGCAACTGACGGTGCTTGGCTGCGCATTGTTGACGGTGGCGGCGTTTCAGGCGGCGGGTGAAGAGTCGCTCTATACGTTCAACGAAATGTTCGTGGGCGACCGGATGTCGGTGGTGCTGAAGCTCTTTACCTATCTCGCGGTGGCGGTGTCGTTCGTCTACTCGCGAACCTATCTCGAACAGCGCGGCATGTTTCGGGGCGAATACTTCGTCCTCGCACTGTTTGCGATGCTTGGCATGATGGTGATGATCTCCTCGAATCATTTCCTCGTGCTCTATCTTGGCTTGGAGCTGATGTCGCTCTGCCTCTATGCGATGGTGGCGCTCAACCGCGATTCGGCCAAGTCGACCGAAGCGGCCATGAAGTACTTCGTGCTGGGCGCGCTTGCTTCCGGGCTCTTGCTCTACGGCATGTCGATGCTCTATGGGGCCACCGGTTCGCTGGAAATTCGCATGGTGTCGGAGACCATCGCAGCGGGCAGCGGCGATCGCCTGGTACTGATATTCGGGCTGGTCTTCGTCATGGCCGGTCTTGCCTTCAAGGTCGGCGTGGTGCCCTTCCATATGTGGGTGCCCGATGTCTATCACGGTGCGCCCAACGCGATGACCTTATTTATCGGCACCGCACCGAAGATCGCGGCGTTTGCCATGGCAATTCGCCTGCTCGTGAATGGTCTGCTGCCGCTTGCCGAACATTGGCAGCAAATGCTCGCGCTGATGGCGGTGCTGTCTTTCATTATCGGCAATCTCGCGGCGATTGCGCAGACGAACTACAAGCGCATGCTCGCCTACTCGACCATCTCGCATATGGGATTCATGTTGCTGGGCCTCCTGTCTGGCATTGTGCCCGGGACCGCAGCCGATGCAACCGGCCTTGCCGCCGCCTCGGTCTACGACAAATTGATCGAGACCAATCACGGCACGATCCTCGATGCCTATAGCGGGGCGATGTTCTACACGCTCACTTACGTGCTGATGAGTCTCGGTGCATTGGGGATGACGCTGGTGATGTCGCGTGCCGGCTTCGAAGCGGAGCATATTGCGGACTTCAAAGGCCTCAATAGCCGGCATCCATGGCTTGCGCTGGTGACCTTGTTTTTCATGTTCGCCTTGGCGGGCGTTCCGCCGACGGTGGGTTTCTACGCCAAGCTTGCGGTGTTGCAGGCAGCGGTCGGCGCGGGACATATCTGGCTCGCGGTGATCGCGGTCGTCTTTTCCCTGATCGGCGCCTTCTACTATCTTCGTATCGTCAAGCTCATGTATTTTGATGAGCCGGAAGAGCGCGCACCGATTCGTCTGGCGCTCGATCTGCGTGTATTGATGAGCGTCAATGGGTTTGCCATGATCGTCCTTGGCATCATGCCGCAAGGGCTCATGGACGCATGTCTCGCATCCATCAAATCGCTTGCGGTGTAGCGGATGATTGATCCCACCAAGGCGAGTATCGATCTGGTCGAAACCAAAATCGCGAGTGAACCAGTATTCGACGGAAAGCTCCTGCATGTGCGCCGCGACACGGTGCGCTTACCGAATGCGCAAACGGCAACGCGCGAATACATCGTCCATCCTGGCGCGGTCGCCATCGTTGCGCTGCTCGACTCAGGCGAGATTGTGCTCGAGCGGCAGTTTCGCTATCCGCTTGGGAGGGTGCTGGTGGAAATTCCGGCCGGCAAGATCGAGCCGGGCGAAGATCTTCTGGAAACCGGCAAGCGCGAGCTGCGCGAAGAGACGGGCTATGTTGCCCGACATTGGGAACATCTGACGACTTACTATCCGCTGGTCGCCTATTCGGACGAGCGGATCGATATTTATCTTGCCACCGGGCTCACGCGCGAGGCGAATGATCTCGATGACGGCGAGTTTCTCGAAGTCTTTACCGCACCACTCACTACCGCGGCGCAATGGGTGCGGGAAGGAAAGATCGTCGACTCCAAGAGCATGCTGTCGATCCTCTTGATGGAACAACGACTTAAATCCTAAGGCGAGGAATCAGGCGGCGCGATGTAGGGTGTCCTGCGCGGCTCGCGGAGCTCGAACAAGACATCCGCAAGTCCGCCGATGCTTCGACCCGCCAGGTGGTGATCGCCCCGGCGAGCGGCGATGTGATCGATCTCAAGTTCACTTCGCCCGGTGCGGTGGTGCGGCCCGGTGAGACGATCGCCGAGATTGTGCCAAGCGATGCACGACTCACCATCGAGGCGCAGGTGCGGCTGGAAGACCTGAACAACGTGCAACGCGACCAGCCGGCACGCATCAAATTTACCGCTTTCAAATATCGCAACGCCGAGCTAATGACGGGCAAGGTCGCCTATGTTTCGGCCGACCGTCTGTCGATAAGGTCACCAACATGCCTTACTACAGCGTCATCATCCTCACTGATACCGATTCGCTGCATGCGGCGCGCGATTTCAAGCTGCAAGCCGGCATGCCTGCGGAGGTCTACATCCAAGGCGTCGTGCAAACGCCGGTGCGGTATCTGATTGAACCGATCACCTCAATCCTCAGCAAGGCGCGACGGCAGATGTAAGGTTTCGTCGGATCCCCCACGCTGATGGGAGTCTTCCGCTTAGCGCTTCATCATTCCCGCGCAGCAGACCTTGAATCGACTTGGTCACGACTTGGGCCGTCGGCGAGTATCGCTTGCGAGTAGAATTCCGCGTTCCGGATTCGCCAACCCCCTTATGACCACCACCCAGTCGCGCCGCGCCACTCTGATTTTGCTTGTTGTGAGCGGATTGATCATTTCAATCTGCATGGGCCTCAGGCAAAGCTTTGGCCTCTTCATGCGGCCCATTACCCTCGAATTGGGTATATCGGCGGCGGCGTTTGGCTTTTCGGTAGCACTCCAAAATATCGTCTGGGGCTTTGGACAACCGGTGGTCGGCGCGCTGGCCGATCGATTCGGTGCGCGTCCGGTGCTCGTGGTCACCTCGGTCATTTACGCTATCGGCCTGCTCATGATCATGTTCGCGCGCGGCGAACTGGGTCTTGATATCGCAGGCTTCATGATCGGTGTGGGTATTGCAGGCACGGGCTTTGGTATCTTGATCGGCGTGGTGACGCGTTCGACGCCGCCCGAGCGGCGCAGTCAAACGGTCGGTGCGGTGGCGGCCGCAGGATCGCTTGGCACGATATTGATTGCCCCGTTAGGGCAGATGATCGTCGATGGAATGGGCTGGCGCGCCGGCATTGTTGCGTTCGCTGCCATCGCAATGTTGATGATGCTGCTGTCGTTCGCAATTCGAGAACCTGCGGCCATTGATGAGCACGCAGGCTCCACTGCGCCACGGCAGACGATGAGAGAGGCGTTGCTGGTCGCCTGGCGCCATCGCGGATTTCTTGCTATGTCGACCGCCTACTTTGCCTGTGGTTTTCAGCTGATCTTCATCACTACCCATTTACCCCAGTACCTGGAGCTATGCGGACAGGCGCCATCGCTTGGTGCGGCGGCGCTTGCATTGATTGGATTGTTCAACACCATCGGCACCTTCGCGATCGGTCTGATGGGCGCGCGGTACAGTCAAAAGCGTTTGCTCGCGTATATCTATCTGTTCCGTACGATCGCGATTGCCGGTTTTCTGTACATGCCGGTAACGCCCACCACCACGCTCCTGTTTGCTTCCGTCATGGGCCTGCTCTGGCTTGGGGTCGCGCCCTTGGTCACCGGGATCGTGAGCCGCATGTTCGGCTTGCTGCACTTCAACATGATCTACGGGCTCGCCTTTCTGTCGCATCAGATCGGCTCGTTTTTCGGTGCGTGGATCGGCGGTGCCGTGCTCGACTGGACTGGCCGTTACGATTGGGCGTGGATTGCGCTGATCGCGATCGGAGCCACCGCATTCACGCTGCAGTGGTGGATGGATGATAGTCCGGCTGAGGCGCGCACGACCAACGCGCCGGTGCCAGCGTAGTTTCTCCAGCGATGGTCACGGTATTGGTGCGTGCAAGATAAGGTCAGACTGCATGGTACCGCGCGGGCGATTCCACGCGTCATGCAGCCAAGCCGGCCAGCCATTGGTCCGCAAGCGTGACTTCAATGCGTCCATGCTGTGCGACCTGCCGAAGTTCTCCTACGATCTGCACCGCTCGTGCCGGCGCGAGGCGCTCCGCCATCCGGTGTAGGTAAGCGCTTGGCGTGGCGTCGCTGAATTTCACTTCGATGAGGTCGGTTACCGTCTCGCCCTCCGCCGGCACGAAGTCGATTTCGTGGCCCTCCTTGTCGCGGATCGTGTGCAATGTTACGGACTTGCCTTCAGCGTCCCGACGGTGGTGACAGTGTTTCAGTAGCATCGCGGCCACTGCGTTCTCGAACCTGATCCCCGTATCGCCTTTGACCAAACCGGTGTCGAGGAAGTATATTTTTGGCTCCTTCAATAGGTTGCGCGCCACGTCGCGATGCCACGGTGTGACCCGAAAAACTACGTACAGCGCCTCCAGGATTTCCAGGTAGCGGCCAGCGGTGGTCGGTGAGATTTGCAGCGATTGCGCGAGGCCGGAAAGCTTGATGGGCGAGCCTACGCGTTCGCGCAACAGGTCATCAGCCCGTCCGCCGATAGTCGTTGCCGACTGTAAGGCTTACTGAAGACTCGCGCCGCTCGCGCGCACGATTGGGGTCCAGCGCTTTTGCTCAGCGCGAATGAACGCATCCGCCTCGGTCGGGCCATTATCTTGCACCGGTTCGTAACCAAGAGCCATCAGCTTCGCGCGGAAGTCTTCGTCGCGGAGTAACAACTGGGTCACCCGATTGAGGCGATCGATGATGGGTCTTGGTGTGCCCGCCGGCGCGAACAGACCACAGAAGAACAGGGCGGTCATGCCTGGGACCCCCTGTTCGATGGCAGTTGCAATATCGGGTGCGGCCCTGAGTCTAGTTGGCGCATTCACCGCGAGGATCCGCAGCTTGCCGCTTTTATGCAGATCGAGGACTTGCCCAGTGGCATTGGGCGTCGCGATTGGGATATGCCCACTGATCACATCGGCAATGCTGGGTCCGGCGCCTTTATACGGAACATGCACGATGGCAAGGCCACCCGCCAGCTGCTTGAAGATCTCGCCCGTCATCTGACTCATTGACCCAACGCCGGCCGATCCGTAGGACAGCTTGTCGGGATTGACTTTGGCGTAGGCGATCAGCTCCGCTAGCGAGCGGGTAGGCAACGACGGGTGCACCACGATCGATGTAGCGCTGGCTGAAATCACCGCGATGGTCGCAAGATCCCGCAGGGGATCGAACGTTGCATGCGTGGCGATGACCGGCATGATGATGTGGCTGCTGGTGCTGCCAAGGAGAAGCGTGTAGCCATCCGGCTCGGCTTTCACTACTTCCATGACGCCGATCAGCGTACCGGCGCCCGGCTTGTTCTCGATGACGACCGCGCCGAGCAGGGGTTTGACGCGGTCGACCCACAATCTGCCGATCAAATCGTGGACGCCGGCAGGCGGCGAGGGGGCAATGAGGCGAATAGGTTTGCTCGGAAAATCACCTTGCCCGACGGCCGTACCGGTTGCAATCGCGAGCACCGCAACCATGCACGCGAAGCGTCCGGCCGGGTACGCTCCGCGCATCAGATCTTTGCCATGTTGAACGTCGACGGGGCGAACAGTTCGTCCACGTTTAGCCGCCGGTCGGTGAGACCCTGCTCGTGAGCGTAGCGCGTCATCACCTCGATCTCGTGCCGGCAGTCCTTGACACCGTAGCGCCAGTAATCGTTGCCCATAAGGAGCTTCGTTGCCGTCGCTTCGAATTCCATCCACGGTAATGCGACCGCTAGCTGCGCGAGATTGGTCAGCTTCTCAAGTCCGATCGCCTTGGCCTCGAGCAGTGCCTTGAAGGCACTAGCCGCGAGCCACGGATAACGTTGGACCAACGAAGTGCGAATGGCAACGATATGCATGATCGGGAAGTAACCGGTCTTCTTGTAGTAGGCCTGTTCGACGTCCTTGTAATTGGGAAACATCCGATCGACATTGGGTACGCGGCGCAGGAACACCGATGGCGTGCGCGCCGATAGCATCGCGTCGATTTCGCCGGCCTGCAGCATCGCGGACAGCGTTGCGCCATCAGGAATCGGCTTCAGGTCGAGGCCAGGAATCAAGACGGGCATTCGCTCCTCGCGGCCGGGTTGTTCTTGCCCCCCGGTTCGCCAGCGCAGATCCTTCGGCGTGATGCCGTATTCATCCTGCAACATACCACGCAGCCACAGGGCCGCCGTCATCTGGTACTCCGGAACACCGACGATCCTCCCGGCAAGGTCGGCGGGAGATCGGATGCCACGGTCCGAGCGAATATAGATCGATGAATGCCGGAACGCACGTGATAGGAACGCGGGAACTGCCGTGTAGGGCGAGTTGCCCTGATCGATCATCCGCATGTAGCTGCTAAACGACAACTCGGTGATGTCGAATTCGACGTATCGACAGGCGCGCGCGAACATTTCCGCAGGTTCAAGCACGAGCGGCGTCACGTCGCAGCTTTCGATACAGACGCGTCCGTCGATAATCGCCCGCGTGCGGTCGTTATCGCTGCAGGCAAAGGTGACTGGCACTTTGGCCATGGGATCCCTCTTGACAAGAACTTTACTTCGTCGCCGCCGGCTGCCGGCGCGATTGTATTTTCTCAAATGTTAGGTGCGGCCCCAGAATAGCGCGATTGTCTGGAGGGGGTGTCATGCGTTTTGGGATTTTCGATTACATCGATCGGCGGGCTGAATCCATACCGCGAACCTACGATGAGCGAATGGTGCTGATCCAGGCGGCGGAAGCGGCGGGATTCTACGGCTATCACGTGACCGAGCATCATGCGACGCCGCTTTCCGCGACGCCATCGCCCGCGGTGTTCCTCGCCGCCGCGGCGCGCGAAACGACGCGCATCCGGCTCGGTGCGTTGCTCTTCTTGCTCCCGCTCTATCATCCGTATCGCCTGCTCGAAGAGTTGCTGATGCTGGATAATCTGAGCCGTGGCCGTCTTGACATCGGCCTTGGCCGCGGCATCTCGCCTTTCGAGTTTGCGGCCCTCGGCCAGGACATCAAGGTGAGCGATCGGGTGTATGCCGAGCGTCTTGAAATCGTGTGGCAGGGGCTTTGGGGCAAGCGCATCGATCATCATGGCGAGCACTATCAGATCGCCAATGCGCCCTTGCCGATGGACTGGGTCCAGCGTCCACATCCGCCACTTTGGTATGGATTACGAAACGGTCCGGATGGCTCATTGCTGCCGGCCCGTCGCGGCATGAATGTGGTGACGCTTGGTAACGATGAACGCGCGACCCAGGCTATTACGCGCTTCCTGGCAGCGTGGCCGACCTTTGCCGTTGAGCGGAGGGAGACTGGGTCCATCGTTGATGCACCGATGATTGGGTTGGTGCGCGGCATGTTCATCGCGGACACCGATGCCGAGGCGGAGCGTCTGGCGCGGCCCGCATACCGCGCGTGGTTTGACAATCTGATGTGGCTATGGAAGGAGAATAATGCGTTCCCCGGCATTCCGCTGTCGCAAAACTTTGACGAATCGATCCGCGATGGTTCACTGGTCGTCGGCAGCCCGGACACCGTACGCCGCAAGTTCCTCGCGCAAGCCAACCGCTGCGGGCATAATTATCTGGTGCTGAAACTCGCCTTCGGGTGTTTCACGCATGCGCAGGAAATGCACTCGCTGGAATTGTTTCGGCGCGAAGTCATGCCGGCGCTGTTGGAAGCCCATCCCGAAAGCAACGTCGTTGCCGTGAACGCGGCCTGAGACAACCACGTCATCAGAGGTTCTGACATGACCAAGTTTAACGAAACACATGATCCCGGCAGAAGAAGCTGGGTGGCATCCGCGAACCGGTCGGGTACCGATTTCCCAATCCAAAATCTACCGTTCGGGGTGTTTCGGCCACGCGACGGTCCTGCGCGGGGCGGGGTGGCGATTGGCGATTGCATTGTCGATCTGTCCGCTGGGCTGGCGGCCGGTCTCTTTTCGGGGATGGCAGCAGAAGCGGCACAGGCCGCGAGCGGTCCTGCGCTCAATCCAATCATGGCGCTTGGTAATCCGCACGCCTCGGCGCTACGGGCCAGACTCTCCGAGTTGCTGCGCGAGGATGGCGCTGAGCGAAAGCGCGTCGAAGCGATGGCGAGCAAACTTCTTGTCGCGACGGCCGATGTAACGCTTGAGATGCCGTGTGAGGTGGCCGCCTATACGGATTTCTTCACGTCGATCTTTCATGCCACGCGAGGCGGTCGCGTGCGCAATCCGCAAGAGCCGTTGACACCCAATTTCAAGCACATCCCGATCGGTTACAGCGGGCGCGCGACGTCGATACGGCCAAGCGGCGTGCCGTTCAAGCGCCCCCTTGGGCAGTTCCTTGGCGAGCGTGGCGTATTGCGCTTTGGTCCGGAGCCGCGCATGGATTTCGAGTTGGAAGTGGGTGCTCTCATCGCTCGTGGCAATCCGCTTGGAACGCCCATTCCGCTTGCCGCGGCGCGTGACTACATTTTTGGCTACTGTCTTTTCAACGACTGGTCGGCGCGCGCTATCCAAGCGTGGGAGTCGGTGCCCGCTGGTCCGTTTCTCGGCAAGACGTTCGGCTCAACGATGTCGCCTTGGCTCATTACCGGCGAGGCGTTGGCGCCGTTTCATTGCCCGAACTTTGTGCGGGCCCCGGATGATCCGAAACCGCTTCCGTATCTTTTCGATAAAGAGAACGAAGAGGAGGGTGGCATCGACCTGAAGCTCGAGGCCTATCTGGTGACTCCCCGCATGCGCGCGGCCAATGCGATGCCCGCCCGCATTTCCGCAACCAATCTGACCACCCTCTATTGGACGTTCGGACAAATGCTCACCCACCACGCGAGCAATGGGTGCAACTTGTTGCCGGGTGACCTGCTTGGGAGTGGTACGACGTCCGGACCCACGGACGAAAGCCGCGCGTGCCTCGCAGAGCTCTCAGCTTATGACGCGGTTGATATTTCGCTGCCCAACGGGGAGACACGGCGCTTTCTTGGTGATGGCGACGAAGTGATCTTGCGGGCGCGGGCCGAGCGGGCCGGCGCGGTCACGATTGGCTTTGGTGAATGCCGCGGCCGTATCGACCCGGCGGAGCCATGGCCGATGGCGTGATGCCTAAATGCGAATGCCTTAGGGGAGTATGAGGGGATGCGCCCCTCATTTTCAAACCGGTTCTTAATTCGCTTTGAGTCCCGCAGCCTTGATCACGTCGCGCCAGCGCTCAACTTCGCTCCGGATGAACGCGGCAGTGTCCGTCTGCGAAGCCGCGATAACGATCATCGATTGTGACGTGAGCTTGTCCGCGATATCGGGCATGCGCAAGACCTCCAACACCGCCGCAGATAGCTTTTTCCCGATCTCATTGGGAGTCTTCGGCGGCGCGACCAACGCGTACCACGTGCTGGAATAGAATCCCGGGAAGGTCTCTGCGATAGCAGGGATCCCCGGCAACTGCTCGATGCGCTTTTCGGTACTGATTCCAAGTGCCGTCACGCCGCCGCTTCGGATATGCGGAAACGCCTCGGAAACATTGATAAACATGGCGTCGATGCGACCGCCAAGGACGTCCATCACGGCCGGTCCGGTGCCCTGCCGATAGGGAATATCCCGAATATTAGTCCCACTCTTCAGTTTCAGCAGTTCCATGGCAAGCGTAGGGGTTCCGCCTGACCCGGTCGAAACATAAGTCAGGCCGCCGGGGTTGCTTCTAGCGAGGGCAAGGAATTCCTGTAGGGACTTCGCGTTCAACTTCGCGCTGACGACCAGAACGTTTGGCACGAGGGTCATCAGCGAAATCGGCACGAACGCGGTGGGGTCGAACTTGAGATCCGGATCGAGGCTGTGGTTGATTGCGAGCGGCGGAGCGGCGGTCGAAAGCAAGGTGTAGCCATCGGGTGGCGCCTTGGCGACGATTTCGGCACCGATGTTGCCAGTGGCACCCGGGCGATTTTCAACGATGACCTGATGCCCCCACTTGGCTGCAAGCTTGGTGCCGATTAGTCTTGGTATCTGATCGGCGGTCGTGCCGGGGGCAAACGGGACGACGATCTTGATGACGCGATTGGGATAGGAATCCTGTGCCGTCGCGATTGACGTGGCGATTGCTGCCAAAGCAAGGGCTGCAACGACCTGCCGAACGCCGTGCCGACGATGCTCGTTTCTCATAGTGTCTCAGTTATGTTTTGTGTTGATCGCGGGTACTCTGCAACAGCCACTAGGTTCTCGCGTTAAGTGGGCTTGCCGGCAATTTTCACTGAAAACCCAAATTCAAGGCGGCACGCCTGCTGCGCGCGCACGGGATGACAGCAGACGATCGCCAACAGCCCCCCGCCGATTCTTGACCTGTGCTGGTTCCTCAAGGAATCGAGATGACGGGTACCCTGGTGAGCTGCAGCAGCTTGGTGATCATTGATCCGAACACGAGGCCGCCGAAAGCGTCGCGTCGCAGCGATGTTCTGAACAAAGACGGGCGATCTCGACGGTAGGTTGACCAATTGCCGTGTGCGCGACAACGGTGAGACCCCACTGCGAGATGAGCGCCTAACCAATCACGACGTGTATGGGCTACTTTAAGGAGTCCATCAGCGCCCTGGATTCCGGCCTTCGCCGTAGTGACGGAGCAGAGAATTCAGTTAGCGGGCACTTTGGCTTAAACAGGTGCCATTCGTTAGCGTCTCCCTTTCCCTCAAATCGCCTTGTTCGCGCTTTGCTTCACATCGCGCACGACGGCGCTATACATCCCAAGATCGACTAATCCGCCGTCGGCAGGAATGTCCGCGCCGGTGATGAAGCGCGCGGCATCGCTCGCGAGAAAGAGCGCGACCGATGCGACGTCTTCGCTTTGACCGGTACGGCCAAGCGGCGTGAGGCGCGTCATGGCGGCGACGAAATCGGGCGATTGTTCGACCATTGGTGTCTGCACGATGCCCGGATGCACCGCGTTGGAGCGGATGTTCCATTCGGCTAGCTCGAATGCGGCGGATTTGGAGAGTCCGCGTAGGCCCCATTTTGCGGTGCTGTAGGCGGTGGCGAAGTGACCGGTCATGCCGGCCGCCGATCCAATATTGATGATCGAGCCGCCGCCTGAGTCACGCATCAGCGGTGCGCAGGCCTGAATGCCAAGGAACGCGCCCGTCAGATTGATGTTCAGCACGCGATTCCAATCCGCGAGACTGGTGGTGATCATGCCTTTGCCGCGCAGTGATACGCCGGCGTTGTTGACGAGGATGTGTAACCCGCCATGGACTTTCTTGGCATGCGCAACCGCCGCGGTCCACGCCGATTCGGAGGTGACATCGAGTTCGACGTATTCCGCTTTGCCGCCTGCCGCCTTGATGCTCTGCGCAAGCGCCTGGCCCGGTTCCTTCAACACATCGGCGATCAGGATGGTGGCGCCCACATTGGCGAATAGTTTGGCCTCGACCGCACCTTGACCGCGGGCGCCTCCGGTAATCAGTGCAATCTTGCCCTCAAGCGTGAACATCGCCGCGTACTCCCGAAGTGAAAACTGAGTTGTTGCTGAACATGGTCAAATCTACCGTGGATTGGGTTCTGCTGCCGCGAGGCTGGAACAAACGCTATTCGCGCCAATGCGCTGGGCAAAGGTCCACCGGACTACAATCGCGTCCGCAAAGAGGACGTGACCATAAATTTTGAGGCACAGCGTGAACAGAAATGGACTCGGCATTGCGGTGATCGGCGCGGGACGCATCGGTACCTTGCGCGCGCGTCTGGCCGCTAAACATCCGTCGGTGCGATTTCTCGCGATCGCCGATCGCGACCTTGGACGTGCGCGTGCGCTTACGGAGCATTGCGGCGCACATTTTCATACGGCGAACAATGAAGAGGCGATTGCGCATCCCGATGTGACCGCCGTGATCGTGTCAACACCTGAGCAACAGCACACCGCGCCGATTCTCCAGGCGCTGTCGCTCGGCAAACCCGTCCTGGTGGAAAAGCCGATCGGGTTTTCGCTGCCGGATGCGGATCGGATTCTCAAGACCTTGCGCGAGAATGGGGGCGAGCTGCGGGTCGGCTATAGCCGGCGCTACAAGGAATGTTTCCTGCGTGCCAAGGAGCAGATGCTGCAGGGTCGTCTGGGTAAGGTGGTCGGCGGCACCGCGCGGGTGTACAACTCGCGCGCGCAGGCTTTTGCAATCCTCAAGCGCGATCCGCATGCCACGCCGGTGATTGATGTGTTGACCTATTACGTCGATCTCATGTGCTGGTTTTTGGAAGGTAATCGTCCGGTCGAAGTGGTGGCACGCGGCCAGCATGGCATTTTCAAGGAGGCGGGTTTCGGCGCTCACGATGTAACGTGGGCGATCGTCACCTTTGCCGATGGCGCGGTCATCAATCTTGGGGTGAGCTACGCATTGCCGGCGCGCTATCCGACGCTAGGTCAGTCCGATCGCGTTGAATTGCTGGGAACCGAGGGCACCATGATCATCGATGATGACCATATGGACCATGCGCTGTATTCAACCCGCGGTATTCCGCATGCTTACGTGCCCGACCATCAGGTTGAGTTCGCGTTTCTCGGCAGCAACACCGCGGGCGATTGGGCGGTGGGGGATTTCTGGGGGCCGCTTGCGAATGAAACACGCGCTTGGCTCGATCATCTGGTCACCGGTGCGCCGACCGTGCATACCACGCCCATGCAGGCGCGCATCAATCTCGAAACGACCCTTGCGATCGAGCAGGCGGTGGCGACCGGGCAAGCGGTGCGTTTGCCGTTGGATTGAATTGACGCGCCCAAGTTACTCGGGCTTGATCCCTCGCTCCCGAATGATCTTCGCCCATTTGCCGATCTCGCCGCGAATGAATGCGGCGTATTCGGCGCGACTCATGTCGCCCGCATCCACTGCTTCACGGGCGAAGCGTTCAATGATGTCGGGGCGCTTCATGGTACGCGTGGTTTCCTGATGCAGCTTATCGAGAATGTCGGGTGGTGTCTTGGCCGGTGCGAAGAGCCCAAACCAGTTCACGGTCACAAAATCTTTGAGGCCTGCCTCCGTCGCGGTCGGCACATCGGGCAGAGCGGGCGAGCGTTTCGCGCCGGTGATGACGAGCGGTTTCAGTTTCCCGGCACGAATATGTGGAATCGATGTATTGGGGTTATCAAAGAAGAACTGGACCTGCGCGCCTAACAGATCGGGCATGATTTGCCCGGTGCCTTTGTACGGGACATGGGTGACCTGCACATTTGCGATTCCAGCCATGAATTCGATCGACATGTGGGCGATCGAACCGATGCCGGCGGAGGCAAATGTCAACGCCCCAGGTTTTGCGCGGGCTTGCGAGAGCAGATCCTGAAAATCGCGCACCGGTACGGCTGGGCTGCACACCAGCAACATCGGGTTCTGCGCAATGAGCGCGACCGGTTTGAGGTCGCGAATCGGATCGTAGGGGAGCTTTGGCAGAAGCGTAGCAATCACTGCGAACGGACCGGAGGTCACGAGCAACGTCTGGCCATCGGGCTTGGCTTTCACCACTGCATCGGTGCCGATGACGGTGTTGGCGCCCGGCCGATTTTCCACCACGAACTGTTGATTGAAGGTCTTGGAGAATTCCTGGGCGACCAAGCGCGCGACGATGTCGGCGGTGCCACCTGGCGGAAATGGCGTGATGACCCGCACCACGCCGGTTGGCCAGCCTTCCGCTGCTTGAGCGGTTATCGCGAGGCCAAGCAGAAATACGAGCACGAGGGATCTTGCCATGGAGCTTCTCCGGACAGGTGAGTAACGCAGAGGATACACAGGCCGGTCGGCGAACGGCCTAGGCATATTTCGCTACACTCTCCACCGCTTGAGTTTAATCGGAGAACCCCTCATGAACGCCGTCGTCGATGGTACCGCCCAAAGTACGCAGGATCTCGAAGCAACCCTCAACTCACAGGTCAAGCACGGTATTCCTTCTTTTTTTCGGCTGGGCGCCATGTTGCCCAAGCAAGGGCGCACCGATACGCCGGTCGCCGCGACCGAGAAGATGACAGTGGTGCTGAAGACCTATGCATCATGCGGCGAGAACGAACTGCATGCCCATACGAACGAAGACCACACCTTTGTCGTGTTGCAAGGCAAGGCGACGTTCTACGGTCCAAAGAGCGAGGAGCGCACCATCGGTCTGCACGAGGGCGTGATGCTGCCGCACGGGACGTTCTATTGGTTTAAGGCAATCAGTGATGAGCCGCTGGTGATGTTGCGTGTCGGTGGGGCAGCGGGGGAAGGGACGGACCGCTTCGAGCGGATCGGTGCCGACGGCAAGCTGATGGATGGTTTCTCGCCCGACAACAAGCAGGTCGAAGTGATTCTCTCTGATCAGTGGTTCGGCGTGCCACCGAAAGCCTGATGCCCTCCTGATGGCATCGCGCAAAGTCATCATCGTCGGTGGCGGCATTGCTGGTCTCACGCTGGCGATCGGCCTGCGGCAGGCCGGCATCGCGGTCGACGTGCTGGAAGAGCAGCCGTCTTGGCGTGTGCTGGGCGTTGGCATCAGTCTCACCGGGCCCACGCTACGCGCGCTTCGTTCGCTTGGGTTGATCGATCAATGCGTAGCGGTGTCATTCGGTTATTCACAGATGTTGGTGTTCGATCGCGAAGGTGCGCAGACGGGCGCCATCGACATGCCGCGCTTGAACGGCCCAGACTGCCCGGCGCAGGTGGCCATTGAGCGGCGGGCCCTGCACGACGTGTTGCTTGCCGCCGCCGAACAGTCCGGCGCGCGCATTCGCTTGGGGCTTTCGGTGCGGTCGTACTGTCAAGACAAGGATTCGATCGCGCTTGAATTGACGGACGGCTCGCATGAGCGCTGTGATCTGATGGTGGGGGCCGATGGTCTCCACTCCAAGGTTCGCGCGATGGCCTTTCCCGATGCACCCGCGCCGCGCTTTACCGGTCTGGCGGTGTGGCGCTATACGATGGCGCGTCCACCGGCGGTCGATTGCATGCATCTTGCCTATGGTGGTGGCAACAAACCTGGCTTGAATCCGGTCTCGCCGCAATCCATGTTCCTCTTTCTCGTGCAGAAAATTGAATCCGGTGCGCGCTTGCCCTATGAACAATTGCCGGCGTTGTTACGTGACCAGCTCACGCCCTACAAAGGCACGCTCGATTGGGTGCGCGAACAGATCGTTGATCCGGCGCTGGTCGACTATCGGCCAATGGAATCGCTCTTGGTGCCGGCGCCCTGGTATCGCGGTCGCATCGTGTTGATCGGCGATGCCGCGCACACGACCACGCCGCATCTTGCCACCGGCGCCGGCATCGCGATTGAAGATACGGTGGTGCTCGCTGAAGAACTCGCTAACGACGCACCGATTGAAGCGGCGCTTGCCAATTATATGAAGCGCCGCTTCGAACGGTGCCGGCTGGTGGTGGATACCGCACTGCTGCTCGGCGAATGGGAAAAAGATCCGACGATTCCAGCGTCCAATCATGTGAAGCTGATTCGGGAAACCTACGCAACCCTGGCCGCGCCCATCTAGATGACCGTTCTCATCAATCTCCTCGCGGTCATATTGACCTTGGCCGCGCTTGCGTTATCGGCGGATTTGTTTCGTGCGGTCGGCATTTCGCTCTACACCGAACAGTTTCTCGCAATACTCTTGGCGATCGCAACGCCGCTCTTGTTTTTGCGCGCGCCGGCTAACGGCACGCGCGAGCGGACCGGTCCGGTGCCTTGGTACGACTTGGTGGCGGCGATCGTCGCGGCGGTTGGCGGGGTCTATCTCACCGTGCGATTTCCTGAGTTGTCCGAACTCGTATCGCGACATCCCGCTGAGGGATTGATCGTCGCTGCGGTCATGCTGGTGCTGTTTCTCGAAGGTCTGCGCCGTACCGTCGGCTTGGAACTCTTTCTCACCACCATTGCATTCATCGTGCTGGCTCTGGTCGGCGGTTGGCTACCGGGTGAGTTTTCCGCACGCTCCATCCCATTGCCCCGCTTGACCTACTACCTGATCTGGGATTCGACCGCGACCCTTGGCGTGACGATGAAGATCGTCGCCACCATCGTCGTGGTCTATGTGTTATTCGGCCACGTGTTGTTCAAGGCCGGTGGCGCGAAGTTCTTCACCGATATTGCCATGGCGTTGATGGGTCGCTATCGCGGTGGGCCGGCCAAGGTGGCGATTCTTGGCTCCTCGCTGTTCGGCTCGATTTCCGGAAACATCGTCTCGAATGTCATGACGGTGGGTGCAGTGACGATTCCTCTGATGAAGCGCGTCGGGTTCCGTCCGCATCTGGCCGCGGCGATCGAAGCTTGCGCGTCGACGGCCGGGCAGATCATGCCACCGGTGATGGGCGTGGCCGCGTTCATCATGGCTGAGTACCTGCAGGTGCCCTTCTATGAAGTCGCGCTGGCGGCGCTCATTCCAGCCGTGCTGTTTTACGTCGCGCTGTTCATCCAGGTCGATCTCGAAGCCGCGCGCAGCAATATCCAGCCAATGGATGAGAATGAAATTCCCAAACTCGGCAAGGTATTGAAAGAGGGCTGGTACTTCATGCTGCCCTTCGCGGTTCTGGTCTGGGCGCTCTTCTTCGGCAATTACGAGCCGGAGATCGCGGGGCTCATCGCAATTGCAGTGATGCTGGGGCTTGGCGTTGTGTTTCCCTATGAGGGCAAGCGACTCGGTTGGCGCGATCTTTACATCATGGTGCGTGATACCGGCACCTCGGTGCTTGATCTCTTCATGCTCGGTGTCGCAGCGGGCGTCATGATCGGTGCATTGGGCTACTCGGGAGTCGGCTTCACCTTGACGTTGGTCATGGTGCTAGTCGCAGGTGGCAGCCTGATTGCGCTGCTTATCCTGTCGGCGATCGTCAACATCATCCTCGGACTGGGCTTGCCGACGGTGGGCGTCTATATCGTGTTGGCGACCTTGGTGGCGCCCTCGCTCATCAAGATGGGCATCGATCCGATGGCAGCCCACATGTTCATCATGTACTACGGCTGTTTGTCGATGATTTCACCGCCGGTTGCGATTGCCGCTTTCGTTGCAGCCAACATGGCCGGTGCCGATCCGAACCGAACCGGCTGGGTCGCGATGGCATTCGGCTGGACGCTCTTTGTCATCCCGTTTCTATTCGTCTTCTCGACGACATTGCTGATGAAGGGCGATCCAGGATCGATTGCGCTCGATTTCGCCCTCGCTTGTATCGGTGTCTGGTTTATTTCGGCGGCGATGATGGGCTATGCGGTGCGCACCATGACGCTCGTCGAGCGCCTTTACTATGCAGTCATCGGCATCTGCATTTTCATGCCGGCGAGCGCGTTTGGCGTTGGACGTTGGATCAATCTCACCGGCATCGCGGCCGGCGTGCTGTTGTACTGGTGGGAGCGGCGGCGGCGCCTGATCGCCCTGCCGCGCGTTACCTGAGAATGCCCATTTCCTGATAGAACTTCGCAGCGCCCGGATGCAATGCGACGCCGTCAAGCGGTTTGGCCATCAGCTTCGGATCAAACGGCCCAAACGGCGCAAACGTCGCGACGAGATCCGCCTTGTTTTCATAGAGGGCCTTGACGGTGCGGTACACGACCTCGTCGGACACCTTGGCATTGGCGGCCATCGCCATATCAAATCCAATGAGATGCGTGGGCTTGGTGATGCCATCGAGCCCCGGCGCCGGCGACACTTGAATGATGTAGGCGCCCGGCAGCAATGCCTGCGCTCGCTTTACTCCTTCAGCGTCCGTCTGTACGTCGAGAACGCGCACCCCGCCCACACTAGCCGAGGCATCCTTCACGGCCGCTGAGCCGAGAGCAAAAAAGAGGGCGTCGACGCGGCCCGATTTGAAGTCTTCGGCCTGTCGCACGACATTGGGGGTCGGTACGCCTTTGATGTCCTTGTACGAGATGCCGGCCGTTGACAGATGCGCTTCGATGATCCGTGCGATGGTCTTTTGCGCGTTGAAGTCGCTCGATAGCCGCTTACCCTTGAGTTCGGCGATCGACTGAATGGGCGAGTCAGCGCGGACATGCATGCCTACCCGAAACGGATTGAACGTGGCGACATGCCGCATCGTCTGTTTGGTGCCCTTGCCTGCGTAGTCACCGGTGCCGGTCACATAGAACGTGATGTCGAATGAGTTGGTGAGATTGAAATCGGCCGCGCCGGTTTCCACTTCTTCGAATCCGGTACCGGCCTGCGCTTGTACGACGGTGCGCAGCTTCGCCTTGTCGACCATCACCTTGGCAATGGCCTGGGCGGCGGAATTGGAATACGAGCCGGCCGGTGTCGTGACGATCCCGACGGTCTGGGCATTGACGAGGGGACTGGCGAGGAGCGCAAGGAGGGGGACAAGGGAGAGCAAACGCATGAGAGGATTCCTTCCGATCAATGGAATTGAGTCACGTTGAATAGTTGGCCGATTTTCGCATTGATTCGGAAGGGGTGTGCATGCGCGGGCTTTGGTCGCACCCCAATGTTGTGGGGTGCGAGGTTGGTATTGCTCGCCTCGCACGCGAGTTTTGCGCAGTAACGGTACTTGATATGGGCCATGGAATCGCCTGCGCGTTGGGTTTTGTTAGCCCGACGCAAGAGGTTTGCGCGAGAACGCGCGATTGAAGTCCTCGCGCAGCCGGTGAGCGAACTCACTTTGCACAGCGTCAAGGTACCGGCACCAGAGAGGTCTTAATCGAGGCCCTCTTCAAGGGCTATCGCCACTCCATGAACGCCAAGCCGATGCCGGAACCAATCGGCGTGCGGCGGACCGGCACATATTCGTCCCACTGCCACTTGAGATGCCCGACGGCACCGGCCGTGCAGATCCAGTTGCGAATTTCCGACGACCCATAGATGAGGCCCTTGGCGGGAATGTTGGCCAGCATTTCGCCATCGTGCGTTCTGAGCGCCTCGATGATCGAGCGATCCATTTCCTCTTCACACACAAAGTGGCTGAGTCCACCTGATGCGATCACCGCGACGCGCAGGTCCTGTTGACTGCCTTCGATCGCTTGGCGCAATTGGCGGCCGATCTCGAGGCAACGGCGCGGTGTGGGGGTATTGGGCGGATAGTAGGTGTTGAGCAGCACCGGTACTACCGGGTAGGTCTTGCCCCGGAACAAACGCTCGATGACAAAGCCGATGGCATGTCCAAAACCATGACGATTGGGGTCGGGCACATTGCTCGACGCCGCAATATCGATGCCGCCTTCGATCAGACGTTCTACCAGGTCGACGGCAAATTTCGGCGAACCGGGGAATCGATGCGGCAGATCGCGTGAATAGCCTTTCCAGAAATCCGGGCCGGCCCAAGGCAATCGTCCGGGTGTTGAGGTATAGGGCCGCATCACGAATTCTTCGCCATAGAACAGCGATACGGCGGGGATATCGTCCGGTTCGTAGAGCTCGCCCTGGTCATCGCCCACGATTACGATGACATCCGGATCGACTGCCGCAATCGAATCGGCGATACGATCAAGCGCGCTTTGTGCGGTAGCGAACCAGCGCAGAAAAGTTTCCGGCGTGGCGACATCACGATAGGGCTCGCCAAGGGTTGCCTGCATTTCGGCGTAATTCGTGCGCCGGCCGTCGCGCAGGTGCAGGGGCACCCGACCGGATACATCATCGGCGGCGCGGACCGATCACTGATCCCCGCGCAGCACCAGGAGCGGACTATGCGAGGTGCCAATTCCCAATACGATGTTCGCCATCAAACGTTCATCCTAGTAACGGCCAAATAGCGCCCTGGCAAGACGTGGATGTTGATCGAAGCGCCGCAGATACTCAAGCTCGCTGCGTGCGCCTTTGGCCCGCGCGATCTCGATCAGCTGGCGCTTTTCGCCAAGGCTCCATCGTTCGAGGCCATTAATGCTAAGGAGCAATGGGCTCCATGAGGCCCAAGCCCATCGTTCACCCGCGCTAAAGCCGCTGAAAGAGCGCAGGCCGACGCGCTCTGCCGCAGCGTCCGTAAGTGGGCGTTCCAGCGGTGCCGAGCGCAATTTTGCCATCCGCTTCGCGACCTGGAGTCCGACTTCCGCAACCGGCGGGATGCTGCGCGGCCGGCGCGGATCAATATTGAGGAAGAGGGGATACTCGGCCAATCGTAGTAACGCAGCGGGTGGCGATCGGTGGCGCGGATTGGCGCGCACCCGCGCCAGCTCTTCGCTCGCAATCCGCTGTGGCTCGATGTGATAGGGCCGGAAACCAAGCTTGTAGTAGAACCACCACGCCCCCGAGCTGATGGCTTCTTCATTGTCTTTGCCGAGCTGATAACCATCGAGACTGAATGATGTCGCACCGAACACGTGGTGGGTCATCGCGAGCAGGCGTGCGAACGTGTGAGCGGCTTCGCCGCCACGGAACGTCGCGAACGTGTTGAACGAAAGGGCGGCGGTGCGATCGAGATTGCCAATATCGCCATAGCCGATCGGCACGCCGTTGCGCAGCGTGAGAAAACCAAATGCGGCAGTCAAGGGCAAGCGTCGTTCAGGCTGCATGCCGATGAACACGAAGGCAAGTCCGTCGGTGTCTTGCGCCACGCGTACATCGCGCGGATCACCATAGGCGAAGACGTCCATGTCCCGCTCGCGGGTCACCATGGCCGCGCGGGCGAGGGCAATCAGTTCGGCGCCACGTTGCGGCGACACTATGCGCACGGCAATTGGGGCCTTGGCCACCTCGGTCCGCACATCGGGTCGCGGGCGCTCTATTGGGATCTTTTGATAAAACACCGGCGCGACACGATGTAACGCATGGGTGCGCGAAGGACTGGTCGGGGTGGGCGACAACACATAAAGCGGTTCAATCGTGCCGTGGATCGCCTCGCGGGTGATGGCATGGCCGGAAATCGTATCGAGTTGACGGAGCAAAAACGCTGCGTCGGTCACGCGCGATGGTCGGAGCGCATCCAGCGCGGCGAAGCCATCGGTGGCACGTTTCTCCACCCATGCTGCTTCCGCCCCTGAAACCAAGCGCGGCAGTTGGCGAAGAATGCGTTCACCTGCGATGGTATCGTCGCGGTCCAGGGTCAATGCTGCCGGCCATTGCTCGATGAGCCACTGTGCGGTAATCCAGAAGAATGCGTAGCGGATCGGCGTACCGGCAATACCGGAATTCTCCAGGGCGCCAGCGTGGGCGCGCAGATCGGATCGGGCGGCAAAGGTCCGCAGGAGACGCTCCACGCGCCGCAAAAGTGGCTCATCGTCCGGGTAGGCGCGCATGAAACAAAGCACTTCATGCAACCGCTGCACTTCATCGGCGGCCTTTAGTTTTGCGCGGCCCAGCACCTGCAAGGCCTTGTGTTTCTGTTGAACTGCCGCGCGGTCGCCAAAGTGGAGGCGCAATTGTTCGAGGACCGCGATGAGCTGTGCTGACATAGGGGAAATGGCGTCTTGCTGGCGCGTAAGCGAGCGAGATTACCATCAGTTCTGGACAGTGCCGCCCAAATGCGAACAAAATCCGTGCATATCCATATTCAGTCATGGGAGCTTTGCCGATGGCCATCGAAGTTGCAAAAGTCGAAATCAAGAGCGTGCAGGATGCATCCGGTCTGGCCGATTGCATCAACAAGGGTCAGTTCACCGCTGATCAGGTCATCGGTGTGATCGGTAAGACCGAGGGCAATGGCGGGGTCAACGATTACACGCGCATCCTTTCTGATCAGGCGTTTCGTCGTGTGCTGCTCAAGCTTGGCAAGCGGAGCGAGTTGGAAATCGGCAAGGTGCCGATGGTCTGGTCGGGGGGCTGTGATGGGGTGATCACACCGCATGCGACCATCTTCGCGCGGAACGACAAGAAGGGGCCGGCCGACCAGTCGCGCCTGGTGATCGGTACTGCGTTGAGTGCGGAGATTCTCCCGGAGGATATCGGGCGTCCGGCGATGGTGGAAAAAGTAGCCGCTGCGGTGCGACTGGCGATGCAAGACGCCGGCATCACCGATCCGGCGGATGTGCACTATGTGCAAACGAAAACGCCGCTTCTCACCGTCGATTCGGTGCGGGCTGCAAAGTCGCGCGGTCATGACGTGGCCTGCGAAGTGCACGATTCCATGGGTGTCTCGAACGGCACGACCGCGCTTGGCATCGGCGTCGCGTTAGGCGAAATAAAGATGCCCCGTGCCGAGCAGATCTGTCGCGATCTGGATATTTTTTCCTCAGTATCGTCCTGCTCATCGGGGGTTGAACTCGATCAAGCGCAGATCGTGTTGCTTGGCAACAAGCCTGGGGCCGGTGGGCGCTATCGCATCGGTCATGGCGTCATGAAAGATGCGCTGGATATGGACGGCATCTACGACGCGATTCGTAACGCCGGGCTGACATTGCCGGAACGTGCACGGTCGGAAGACCTGAAAGGCAAACTCGTCAATTGCTTTATCAAATGCGAAGCGGATCATCGCGCCAAGTTGCGCGGCCGGCGCCAGATCATGCTGGATGACTCTGACGTGCATCATCACCGGCATGCCAAGGCCGCGGTGGGCGCGGTGGCCGCCACTGCCATCGGTGATCCGGCGGTGTTTGTATCGGTCGATGCCATGCATCAAGGCCCACATGGCGGCGGGCCGGTGATCGCGATCGTGGATCTCGGGGAGTAGATCGCCAAGGCGATCAAGCCATGCCACTTTTTTTTCGTGTCATCCCGAATGTCTATCGGGATTCGGTATCATTGATGCAGCTCTCCAGCCGTCTGGCCGAGGGCAAGGGGATCGAGCAGGTGGCGGTGGTAATGGCCACACCTGCCAATCTCGATCTGCTGCGTGAGGCGGGCTTTCTGGACGGTGTGCCCGATGCCAAACCAAGCGATGTGCTGGCGCTGGTCAAAGCGAAGTCCGCAGTGTTGGCCACGCCCGTATTGGATCAGGTAACCGGCGCGCTGGCACCGATGTCGGTCGGGACCCATTCCGCCTCCATTCAACCGGGCATGATGAAATCGCGTTCGCTTGGGATGGCCCTCGACCGTGGCGCCGATGCCAATCTCGCGTTGATCTCAGTGCCAGGCGAATATGCCGCGGCCGAGGCGGAGAAAGCGCTTGATCGCGGTTTGAACGTCATGTTGTTCAGCGACAATGTTTCGCTCGAAGATGAAGTGGCGCTCAAGTCCAAGGCCGCGAGCAAACATCTCCTCATGATGGGGCCTGACTGCGGAACCGCGATCATCGACGGTATGCCGCTTGGTTTCGCCAATGCGGTGCGGCGCGGGCGCATCGGTTGCATTGGTGCATCCGGTACCGGCTTGCAGCAGGTGACTTCGCTTATCGATGGCATGGGCGAAGGCATTTCGCAGGCGATCGGTACCGGTGGGCGCGATCTGTCGAAAGAAGTTGGCGGGCGGACGATGCTGGCGGCACTCAAGTTGCTCGCGCGCGACCCAGCGACGGCGGTCATCGTGCTTATTGCCAAACCACCGCATCCGGAGGTGGCGACGCGGGTGATCGGCCGGGCGGCCAAGATCAAGAAGCCGGTGATCGTTTGCTTTATTGGTGATGGCGCCGCCAAGCCAAGCGGCAATCTTCGCTTCGCGCAGACGCTCGATGAGGCGGCACGGGTCGCGGTGGCTGTGGCGCGCGGGAAACGTGCGGCCGCGACGCCCACCAAACTATCGCTGCCAAGAGACGCGAAACCAAGAGGAACAAAATCAAGCGGCGCGAAATTTATCGCGACACAACAATACATTCGCGGCCTGTATAGCGGCGGCACCTTTTGCTATGAGGCGTCGATGTTGCTTGCCGCGCAGTCAGACGATACCTGGTCGAACGCATCGGTGCGGGCGGATCGGTCTCTCGATGATCCTTGGCAAAGTCGCGGCCATTCCCTCATCGATCTAGGCGATGACGTGTTCACCCGTGGCCGACCGCATCCGATGATCGATCACCGTTTGCGCAATGAACGCATGTTGAAAGAGGCGGGTGATGCGAGCGTTGCGGTCATCTTGTTGGATATCGTCTTGGGACATGGCGCCGATATCGATCCGGCGGTCGCGATGTCACCGGCGATCGGAGCGGCACGTGCCCGTGCGGCCAAGGGGAAGCGTCGCTTGGTGTTTGTTGGCTTTATTTGCGGGACGCTGGCCGATCCGCAGGATCTGACGCAACAGACCAAAGCGTTGACAGACGCCGGCGTTGTGCTCGCGCGCAGCAATGCCGAGGCGGTCCGCCTGGCGGCAGCGATCGTGAAGCCGCTTGCTTCGAAGGCGCTTCCATCGCAGAAGGGAAAGCGTTCATGAGTGCGCTCTTCGGCAAACCGATTGCAATCGTCAATATCGGCTTGGACGCCTTCGCCGATCCGCTGCAGGCGGCGGGCGCTCCGGTCGTGCGAACGGATTGGCGACCGCCGGGTGGCGAACCTAATGTCGCACGTGCGGTGGCAAGCCTGCTCGGTGATCCGCGCGTCGCGGCGGCCAACCAAAAGGCGTTTGGTTTGTACCTCGAGGCCGCCCCGGTATTGGAAGGGATCGGCATTGCGCGGGAGACGTTACCCGGCATGCGTGATCGGATGATTCTGCATGCCGGACCGCCCATCGCCTGGGAGCGCATGTGCGGCCCGATGCGCGGCGGCATCGTCGGCGCGATTCTGCTCGAAGGTTGGACCACCGATGCCGAACGCGCCTTGGCACTGGCCGCGAGTGGGGAAATCACGTTCGAACCTTGCCATCACTATGATGCAGTAGGGCCGATGGCGGGCATCATCAGTCCGTCCATGCCGGTATGGATCGTCCGCAACACGGTCCACGGCAATCGCACCTTCAGCAATATGAATGAAGGGCTCGGCAAGGTTCTTCGGATGGGCGCTAACAGTATGGAAGTGCTGGACCGTCTGCGTTGGATGCGAAACACCTTGGCGCCCGCGATGGAGAAAGCGCTCGCGAAGGGCGGGGCGATCGAATTGAAGCCGCTCATGGCGCGCGCACTGCACATGGGCGATGAAGTGCATAACCGCAATGTGGCGGCGTCCAGTCTCCTATTGAAACGGATCACGCCGGCGTTATTGCGATCTGGCGTTGCGGCCGAAGATATTGCCCAAGTCTTCGATTTCGTGAATGGCAACGATCACTTCTTCATCAACGTCGGCATGGCGGCTTGCAAAGCGATGCTCGATCCTGCGCGCGGCGTCCCAGGTTCCAGCATGGTGACGGTGATGGCGAGGAACGGCGTCGAGTTTGGTATCCGCGTGAGTGGTACCGGCGACACGTGGTTCACCGGTCCTGCGCGCCCGGTCGATGGGCTGTTCTTCACTGGCTTCACCAAGGCCGACGCTGCGGGTGATATTGGCGACAGTGCGATCACTGAGACCGCCGGAGTAGGGGGTTTCGCGATGGCGGCGGCACCCGCGATCGTGCAATTCGTCGGTGGTACACCGGCATCGGCGATCGACAACACGCTGCGCATGGGCCACATCACGCTAGGCCGTAATAACGCGTTCACGCTGCCGCAGCTCGACTTCGCCGGCAGCCCGGCCGGCATCGACATTCGCAAAGTGGTCGATACCGGCATTTTGCCGGTGGTCAATACCGGCATCGCCCACAAGGAACCCGGGATTGGTCAGGTGGGTGCCGGTGTGACGAGCGCGCCGATGGAGTGTTTTCAGAAGGCAGTACCGGCGCTGGCAGCGAGTCTTCAGTAGTTCGGTCGCCTTACCCCCACACCGCCTCGGCGATCTTGACCAGATGCGCGAGCTTGCGTTCCTGATCATCATGGGTGAAGCGGTTCGTTTGATAGCTGGATGCAAAGCCACATTGCGGGCTGATGCAAAGATTTTCCAGGCTCACATAGCGGGAAGCCTCGTCGATGCGGCGTCGGACGGCATCCAGCGGTTCCAGTGCCGCGATCTTGGTACTGATCATGCCAAGCACCATTCGCTTGCCCTTCGGCACTTCGCGGAGGGGTTCGAAGCTACCGGCACGTTCGGTGTCGTATTCGAGAAAGAAGCCGTCGACATTCAATTCCTGGAATAGCCGCCGTGCGACCGGATCGTAGCCGCCGCTTGCTTGCCCATGGTCGAGATTGCCGCGGCAAAGATGAACGCAGGCGGTCATCGAGGCCGGCCGATCGCGTAGGGCGGCATTGATGGCGGCGATGTAATCGTTGATCAGCGAATCCGGCTGCTCGCCGCGCTCGCGCACGATGGCGTGATTGTTCGGATCGCAGAGCACGGCAATCGGCACCTCATCGATTTGCAAATAGGTGCAGCCACGCTTGGCGAGATCGGCGACTTCCTCGCGGTAGATGGCGGTCACGTCGTCCAGATAGGCTTGACGCGTCGCGTAGGGCGAGCCCGCCAAACTTTTGTCGCCGGAAAAGAAGTGATTGGCCGAAGGGGCCGGGAGCGTCGCCTTGGCAGTGCCCTTCGTATGAGCCTTCAGATAAGAAAAATCCTCCGCGGTAATCGTCTCGCGGCGTTTCAGCTTGGCCTTAGCGGTAGGCACCGGCATGCCGCGTTCGCGTTTCCCCGATGCATAGGTGAAGAAGAACGAACTGGGAATTTTCTCTTTTGTGAAGCCATCGACGCGTTCGAAGAAGCGATCCCGCCAATTATTGCGGCGCAGTTCTCCATCGGTAATCGCCCGTATGCCCACGCGTTCCTGCATCGCAATCGCGGCGCGGATCTCTTCGTCCTCAATCGCTCGCAAAGCGTCGGTCGGCAGAGTGCCGGTGTTATGCGCGGTGCGCGCCTCGATGAGGCGCTGCGATCGGATCAGGCTGCCGACGTGATCGGCACGAAACGGGAGCTTGGTTACATTCATGGTTGCGTCCTTGGGTAATGGGAAACAAATTGCATCGCCTAACAGCACCGGAGCGAAAACAATCCTTCGCCCTGAATCGTTTTTTGCAGCGCCATGGCCTCGGGTTCAGCGGTGCGACCAACTTCGGCCGCGAAGATCGGGCATGAGGAAAACCGGTGATCCTTGGGAAGTCCCGCACGACGCATGCGCTCACGCAGGGCCCGCGAGCCATCGATATCGACCACGCCAGTGGCAGCGTTGATGACCACGCCATAGAGCGTATGCGCCGCGCTGCCTGACACATAGCCTTGTCGCACATCTTTGGCCACGGCATTGGGGTCGCGATCGAGTGGTGACCCAAACCCACCACCGCCACCCGATCGCAGGTAATAGCGATCACCCGCTTTGAGCAGACGCGACAAAACTTTGCCGGTCGGAAAAGCCGTCTCGGATGTTTCGTTGGCACGCTGCAACGCCACCTGGTTACCCGCGGCAGAAAGCCCACCATCAAGCCCCCAGGGCCGGCTGTCCACGCGCTCGATCTGCGAGTCGTATGCGATGTCCACCAAGGTCTGCACCACTTGCTCAGTGCCCAGACCACCCCGATAGCGGCCCGCACCGCCCGAATCATCGCGCAATCGATAGGCTTCCACCACTAACGGAAATTTCACCTCCACCTGTTCGGAGGGCCCGTTGTGGGTGTCACCGTCATTGATGGCGATGGTGGCGTTCATGCCGTCCTCAGACCACTTGGCGCCCCAACCACCGCCGATCAGCCCGCCGGTGTAGAGGAACAATTTGCCGTCACGGGGATGGCGTCCGCTGATTTTCGCGACGACGAGATCGGCGTGATGGCCGGCAATCACCTTGTCGGGAATGGCGGGCGCCAGCGCCTTGAAAATCGTATCGACGATGGTCATTGGATAGGTCATCCACCAGCGCATCGGTGCGGGTTTCACCGCGCTCACCACCTTGCCCGGAGGCAGGATGATGGTCAACGCACGAAAGCAGCCGTCATTCACCGGTAACTCAAGCGGTGCGGTCAAGCACTTGAAGGCCACCTGCGCGCAGGAGCGCCCGGCGGTAATGCCGGAGTTGTAGAAGCCGCGCACCTGATCGCTTACCCCGGACAGGTCGACCGTCATATGATCGCCTGCGATGGTGACCTTAACGCGAATCGGAATCTTCTTGCCGATCTCGACACCGTCATCATCGAGAAAGGATTCCGCTTCGTAGGTGCCATCGGGGATTTCCCGAATGTTTTCGCGCGCGGCGGCTTCACTTTGGTCCATGATGGTGCGAATCGCAGCCAGCACCTCGTCGCGCCCGTACTTGGCGATCATCTCCTGCATGCGTTTTTCGCCGGTCTTGACCGCCGCAATCTGCGCGCGCAAATCGCCCATGGCGCGTTCGGGGACACGCACATTCATCCGAATGACGGCGTTGATGTCTTCGTTCAGCACGCCCGCCCGATAGAACTTCACGATCGGGATCTGCAATCCTTCGGCGTAGATATCAGCGGTCATGCCACCGAGCGTGCCGCCTACATCCTGCCAGTGGGCCATGCAGGATGAAAACGCTACCAGCTCGCCTGCACAGAAAATCGGCACCGAGAACGTGAGATGGTTGAGATGGCTGCCGGTGAGGTAGGCATCATTGGTGAGTAACACATCGCCCGGTTGCAACCCCTGGACACCGCCGAAGTGCACGAGCTTCGCCTTGACGGTATCGCTCATGCCGCGAATGAACATCGGCAAGCCAAGCCCGATCGACAACGTATTGCCTTCTGCATCCAAGAGGCCGACGGTGAAATCGAGCGCCTCATAGATGATCATGTTGTAGGCGGTGCGCATCAGGTTGGTCTTCATTTCCTCGGTGATGGCGACCAGACCATTACGAATAATCTCGGTGATGACCGGATCACTGACGGGTTGCGGCGGCATCGGATTCTTCATCGGTTCCATAGGGGGCTATTGTGCAGCTTGAAACGCCGCGGTGAATTGTGCCAATGCAGTGGCGGGCAGCCGATCGATACCCGCGGCTGCATGGCGACCGGCGCCGCCAAACGGAACACACACTGCATGGGCGGTAACGCGCGATTCAGTACCTGCGCGCACGCTGACCGAATAGGTGCCGTCGCGATTGGGAGCGAGCACGGCATGCGCACGCTTCGCATCGGTGGCGGCCAGGTGATGGGCCAAGCTTCCGAGCACACGCCTGCTCCAGGGGGCATCGGGCAATCGATGGATGGTGGACGTCGCACTGGTTGCGTGCGGTGGAACGTTCAGTGCGGCAGCGAGATCCTTGGTGCGAAGCGTAATCAATTCTGGCACGATGGATTCGCCGGTTGCAAACGAGAACGGACTGTCAAAACTCGCCATGCGCCGATACAGATCGGCCGGGTGAATGTGAAGGTCGGCAACCGTCTCACCATAAGCGTTGTAGTTGATCGCTTCGCCAAGGGTGCGCAGGGTTGCGCGCTCGGTGAGGCTGAGCGATTGTGCATCGCTTAGACGTTCGGCGGTGGCAAGGAGATTGTCGCCGAATGCGGCAGTGATTGCCCACGCTCGATAGCGTCCCTGCAATGCTCGATCGACGATGACGCTGGTGCAGACGTCAGCGGCGGTATCGATGTGGGCTTCAAGGTTCGCATGCGCGGGGATAGCGCCGGGAAAATGATGATCGTAGTAACGCACCCGAACGCCTTTTGCGAGCAGTGCATCCAGGGCCGGGCGGTTGCGTTCCAGCGAAATGTCGAGGACGGTCACAACGGTATCGGTGTCGGCGTTGGCGCGCGCTAACAATTCGATGTCGCGCTTGGCGCCGGTGATCAACTCGGCATCGCACGGTTCCGTCAAACGGAGTTGCCGCAGTGCGCAAAGGCCATCGGCATCGCCATTGAACACATCGACAAAGCGCATCTTGGCAGACCTGTCTATTCGACTCGGGCGTTGACGCGCTTGACCACACGCCCCAATCGATCGAGGTCACTGGCGAGTTGGCGGGCCAATTCTTCCCGTGTGCTCCAGACGGGCTCTGCGCCCAACGCGGCGACACGTGCTTTCATTGGGTCGGTTTGCAGGATTTTCACGACGCTCGTATTGAGCTTCTGGGCAATGGCTTGGTCGGTGCCGGCCGGTGCGAACAGGCCATGCCAACCCGATGCGGCCTCCATGCCGGCGACGCCCAATTCGGCGAGCGTCGGCAGGTGAGGCAATGCCGCGAGCCGATTGGGCCCGACCACCGCAAACGCTTTCAGTTTTCCAGTTTTTATATGCGCGACTGCCGTGGCCGAATCGAACATGAAGTCGATTTGTCCGGCCAATAGATCTTTGAGGGCAGGGCCAATTCCCTTATACGGAACGTGTTGGGTTGCCACGCCCGCCGCGCTGTTGAAGAGTTCAGTGGCAATGTGAATCAGGCTGCCATTACCGGCCGATCCATAGTTCAGTTGATTGGGTTTTGATTTGGCGATCGCGACGAACTCGGCATAGGTATTCGCACCCACTTTGGAATGCGCGACGAGAATGAAATTGGTGCGGGCAGTAAGCGTAATAGGGGTAAAGCCCTTGATTGGATCGAAGGGCACTGCGGCATACACATGCGGATTGAGATTGAGCGTGCTGCCGCCGGTCAAGAGCAAGGTATGCCCGTCGGGCAAAGCGCGTGCGACGGCTTCCGCAGCCAGATTGCCATTTGCACCCGGCCGATTCTCCACGACGAACGATTGTCCCGACTCACGGGTCAATTCTTCGGCAATGGCCCGCGCGATTGTATCAATCGAACCACCGGCTGAAACGGTGACGATGATCTTGACTGGGCGAACCGGCTGCGCAACCACATTGCCCGCGATTAGCACGGCAAACCCCGCCAACAGGTGTAAGGCGATTGCCGGGAGACTGCGACGTAAGCGCACCATCAAGTCATTCCAATCATTGTTCGGGCTATCATGCCGCCAACATCGATCACTGTACAAGGGGAATGTGATGGTCGCCAACGGCAAGGTTGCAGTCGTAACGGGCGCGAGCGCCGGGATCGGCAAGCGATCGGCCATCGTGCTGCTGCAAAATGGCTGGTCGGTGGTGCTGGCCGGACGCCGCGCTGAACAACTCGACGGGGCTATTAAGGAGGCGGGTGCGTCGGGCGCCAACGCGCTGGCGGTCATCGCCGATGTCAGCGATCCCCGTTCGGTCCAGGCGCTGTTTGCCAAGACGAAAGAGAAATTCGGCCGCCTCGATCTGCTCTTCAACAATGCGGGGATCGGTGCGCCGGGGATTCCCCTTGAAGAACTTACCTTTGAGCAGTGGAAAGCAGTCGTCGATACCAACCTGACGGGCGCATTTCTTTGCACGCAGCAAGCGTTCAAGATCATGAAGGATCAGAACCCGCGCGGCGGCCGCATCATCAATAACGGCTCGATTTCTGCCCACGCACCGCGACCCAATTCGTCGCCTTATACCTCGACCAAGCATGCGATCACCGGTCTCACCAAATCGACTTCGCTGGATGGTCGCAAATACGATATCGCCTGTGGGCAAATCGATATCGGCAATGCGGCGACCGATATGACAGCGCGCATGGCCAAGGGCGTGCCGCAAGCCAACGGCACCATTGCGGCCGAACCGTTGATGGCGGTCGAAGATGTCGCGAGCACGGTCTTGCATATGGCCAGCCTGTCGCTCGATTCCAATGTGCAGTTCGTCACCGTCATGGCGACCAAGATGCCGTTCGTTGGGCGTGGGTAACCATTGACCGTGAACATGACAGGGCGCTGCGTTGCCATGTGCGATGACAGCCGGTTGTTGGGTGAATGATCAATAGCGAATTCGATGGGCGCGACGGCCGCCGCCGCGGCGTCGTGATATGGCTGCTCCTTTGCTGCGCGCTGGTCGCCGCGATCGTGGTTGTGGGCGGCGCGACGCGGCTCACCCGCTCGGGCCTGTCGATTGTTGAGTGGCGGCCGTTGACGGGAGTGCTACCGCCGCTCACTGCGGCCGATTGGCAAGTCCTCTTTGACCAATACCGCGCGACGCCTGAGTACCGGCTCGTCAACAAAGGCATGAGCCTCGATGCCTTCAAGAGTATTTTTTGGTGGGAGTACGGGCACCGTTTGTTGGGTCGCCTGATCGGCGTTTTTTTCTTTATTCCGCTCATCTGGTTCTGGGTACGTGGCCGTTTGGACCGGCGCCTTGGCTTGCGGCTGCTAGGCGTGTTCATCCTCGGTGGCTTGCAGGGGGCGCTTGGCTGGTACATGGTGCAAAGTGGGTTGGTCGATGACCCGAAAGTGAGTCATCTGCGGCTTGCGGCGCATTTGGGGCTCGCGCTGCTGATCTTTTGGTCGATGCTCTGGATTGCGTTGGGATTGCTGTTTCCAAGCCAGCCGGGTACGCCGGCGACACGATACGGCGTGCGAAGCGTCGCATGGATGCTCCCGGTCTTGGTGTTCATCATGGCGTTATCAGGGGCGTTGGTCGCGGGCATTCGTGCGGGCTATGCCTACAACACGTTTCCGCTGATGAATGGTCACTGGATCCCGCTGGAGCTATTCTCCATCGAGCCATGGTGGCGCAATTTTTTCTACAACATGGCCACCGTACAATTCGATCATCGCCTGCTCGCCTATCTTCTGATCATCGTTACCGGATGGCTATGGTGGCGGGTCTTGGCGAGCGAGACATCAAGACGAGCACGGTACAGCGTGACGGGTCTGGCGCTGGCGCTGGTCTTGCAGTTCGGCCTTGGTATTGCGACTTTGCTCAACCAAGTGCCGGTGTTGCTTGGCGTCCTGCATCAGGGCGGTGCGGTGCTCGTCCTCACCGCGGCCATTGTGACCGCGCATACGCTGCGCCGGGATTGATTGTTAAAGCCGCCTGAAACCTACCTCGGGCAGCCCCTCTACCCATTCCGTCGGCGCAAAGAACATACGCCGTACGGTTGATCAGTTGCCCTCGAATACGGGCCGTTGCTTCGCGACGAACGCGCGATAAGCGCGGTCGTAGTCCTTCGTTTGCATGCAGATCGCCTGTGCTTGGGCTTCGGCTTCGATCGCGTCATCGATGCCCATGCTCCACTCCTGGTGGATGCAGCGCTTGGTCATGGCATGCGCGAAGGTCGGACCGTCGGCCAGTGACCTGGCAAGCGCCTGCGCCTCAGCGAGCACCTGATCGGACGTGCAGAGCTTATTGAAAAATCCCCAGCGTTCGGCTTCCTCGCCCGTTATGTTGCGGCCGGTATAAAGCAGTTCGGCCGCCCGGCCCGCGCCGATGATTCTTGGCAGCATATTGCAAGCGCCCATGTCGGCGCCGGCCAGTCCTACCCGGACGAACAGGAACGCGACTTTCGTGCCGGCGGTTCCATATCGCATGTCCGAGGCCATTGCGAGAATCGCCCCGGCACCGGCGCATACCCCATCGATCGCCGCGATGATCGGTTGCGGGCAGGCGCGCATCGCTTTGACGACATCGCCCGTCATGCGGGTGAATTGCAGGAGTCCATCCGTGTCGCCGGCCTGCTGCATGTCGATCAATGGTCCGATGATTTCATGGACGTCGCCGCCGGAGCAAAAATTGCCGCCCGCTCCCGTGATGACGACGGTCTTCACTTGCTCCGCGAATTTGAGGTCGTGAAAGGTATCGCGCAACTCCGCATACGATTCCATGGTGAGCGGATTCTTGCGATCGGGCCGGTTGAGCGTGATCGTGGCGACCTTGCCGTTGAGCGACCAGGAAAAATGGCAGGCCTGGAACCGGGTGAAATCAACGCGGGGTGGATGAAAGCGGGCGGCAGTGGTCATAGCAATTCCTTGGTGGGTGTGCGCGCATTCTAGTTGAGCCCTCGTCGTTGCCCTGCCACGCCCGACAACCCAAGCATTGGTCGATTCTGGTACAACATCGGCATTCGGTATCAGGAGGCGGTCATGGCAATTTCCGAGCGGGCGGCAGCGGGCCAGCAAGAAGAATTCGTGGTGGGGGGCGTGCGGCTGCCGCGTCCTTTTCGTATTCGGCGCCTCGGGCATTTCGGCATCAATGTGATGGACCCTGCGGTGACGCGCGATTTCTACTGCAAGAAACTCGGCTTCAGAATTTCCGATCCGCTGGATTTCGCGGGTCGCGTGCCTGCGGAACAGGCGAAGTCGCTCGGCACCAGCGTCGGGTATTTTGCCCGGCATGGCACTGACCATCATTCCTTCGTGTTTTTTCCGCGCCGCTACTATGAAGCGATGGTCGGTGTGAAGGGCCCCAATGAAAATACCCTGAATCAGATCACCTGGCAGGTCGGCAGCCTGCGGGAAGTGTCAGACGGTCACGACTGGTTCAAACGTCAGGGCAAACCCATTCGGCGCGCCGGTCGTGATCTACCTGGATCCAACTGGCACTTCTATCCGCCTGATCCAGACGGTCATACCAACGAATTGTATTACGGCATCGAGCAGGTGGGTTGGGACGGACTTTCCAAGCCCCAGTCGATGTACAAAGTGAAGTATATGCAACCGCCTGCCTTGCCGCATAAGTCCGAGTACTCGGAAGTGCAGGTCGCCGTCGCCGATGGCATCGATGTACGGACCGGCTGGCGCGTCGAAGAAGCGGAGGAAAAATACGACGTTGGCGGTGTGCTCTTGGCGCGTCCATTCAAGGTGACGCGGATCGGGCCGGTGCGCCTGTTTGTGAAAGACATGGAGCGGGTGACCTCGTTTTATCGCGACGATCTGGGCCTGACCGTTACTGAGGAGGTCGCTTACAAGGGACATCGCGCGGTGTTCCTGCGGGCCAACACCGAACATCATTCGATCGCGCTGTATCCGATGGCGCTGCGTGCCGAACTCGGGGTGTATCCGGGCACGACACTCTTTTCCTTCGGTATGCAGGTCGCCGACTATGCGCAATTGCGCGCCGCTATCGCCTACCTGCGCGAGCAAGGCGTGACGATCAAGCATCTGCCGCCGGAACTGTTTCCAGGCGTTGACTACTCGGCGTTTGCGATTGATCCGGACGGGCATGCGATCCAGTTGTACTACTACATGGAGCAAATCGGCTGGGATGGTCGTCCACGCCCCGCCGGTGCGCGTCCGCAGATCGATAACGCGAATTGGCCTGCCAGCGTGCCGGCCGCGAGCGATACCTATCAAGGTGAGGTCTATCTCGGGCCCTTGGGCTGAGTCCATGCGGGTGCGGGTGTTCTGAATGCATCCGCATGTCTTGATCGCGGGCGGTGGCATCGGCGGGCTCGCCGCCGCGCTCGCGTTGCTTCGCTTGGGGATCGATGTCGATGTCTACGAGCAGGCGCGCGAACTGCGCGAAGTGGGCGCGGGCGTGCAGATCAGCGCCAACGGCAATCACACCCTGTACGCGCTTGGCTTGCAAGCGGCGATGGAGGCCTTGGCCGTTGAGACCCAGGGCAAGGAAATTCGCCTGTGGAATACCGGCCAGACCTGGAAGTTGTTCGATCTGGGGCCGGTGTCCGTCGAGCGCTACGGCTACCCGTACTGCACGGTGTGGCGTCCTGATCTGTTGGCGGTGTTGGCGGATGCGGTACGACGGCTCAAGCCAAACGCGATTCATCTTGGTGTGCAATGCGCAGGCTTCACCCAAGCGAATGGTCGCGTCACGTTGCGCTTGGCAGACGGTGGTGCGCCAGCGGGCGACCTGTTGATCGGCGCCGACGGTGTGCACTCTACGATTCGCTCGCAATTATTCGGTGCCGGCAAGGCACGCTTCACTGGGTTTGCCGCTTGGCGCGGAGTCATTCCGATGGAGCGATTGCCAGCGCATCTGCGCCGGCCGATCGGCACGAACTGGGTCGGGCCCGGGTCGCATGTCGTGCACTATCCGCTGCGGAGCGGCGTCCTGATGAACTTCGTCGGCTTTGTCGAACGCCCGGACTGGCAGGTTGAATCGTGGATGATGCGAGGCGATCCTGCCGATCTGCTGCGCGATTACGCCGGTTGGCATGGGGATGTCGTGACGATGATTCGGGCGATCGACGAACCCTTTCAATGGGCGCTGGCATCCCGCCCACCGCTTGAACGTTGGGGCGTCGGGCACGTCACCTTGCTTGGCGATGCGTGTCATCCGACCTTACCGATGCTGGCACAAGGTGCGGTGATGGCACTTGAAGATGGATTCATTCTCGCCCGTTGCCTGAGCGCATCGGCAACCATCGAAGTCGCATTGCAGCGCTACGAGCAGGCACGCATCGAACGCACGACGCGGATCGTGATCGGATCGGCTGAAAACGGCGAACGCTTTCACAACAAGAAGCTGGGCGATGCCGCCGAGGCGGCGCGATTCGTCGAGACCGAATGGGCGAAGCAACGCGTCGATGACCGCTATGATTGGTTGTTCCGCTACGATGTGACGACTGCGCCGATTTAGGCGCACCACGCACCTTTCACGTTTCACCTTTCACGTTTCACCTTTCACCCGAGCAAAGCATGAGCGAGCCTACGCGCAGCTACCCCGATCTCCACCAGCATCTCCAGTCGCTGCAAGAACGCGGCTTGCTCCTCGCCATCGACCGACCGATCGACAAAGACTCTGAATTGCATCCGCTGGTGCGCTGGCAGTTCGTCGGTGGTCTCGCCGAGGCGGATCGCAAGGCGTTTCTGTTCACCAACATCATCGATGGACGTGGGCGCAAATACGACATCCCGGTGGTGGTCGGCGCGATCGCAGCGAATCGCGCGATCTATAGCGTGGGCATGGGCGTGCCGGTTGAAGGCATTCAAGCGAAGTGGGATCACGCCATTGCGAATCCAATCGCTCCGCGCTTGATCGAGCGGGCGCCTTGTCATGAAGTGGTGCATGAGGGCGCGGCGCTGCAAGGCGAGGGCAAGGGTCTGGATCGATTGCCGATTCCGATTTCTACGCCGGGATTTGATAGCGCACCGACGCTTACGGCCACCAACGTCATTACCCGTGATCCGGAAACCGGTGTGCAGAACATGGGAACCTACCGGGCGGCATTGAAAGCGCCTGATCGCCTGGTGGTGCGAATGGCGACGCGCGTTGGCGGTGCGGGGGGGTATCAGCATTATCTCAAGCATCAAAAGCGCGGTGACAAGACGATGCCTTGCGCGATCGTGCTCGGCTGCCCACCGTATGTCGCGTTCATGGGGCCGCAGAAGCTGCCGATTGATGTCGATGAGTTTCATGTTGCGGGTGGCCTGGCGGGTGTGCCGATCAATGTGGTGCGTGGCCGAACGGTCGATCTGCTCGTTCCCGCTGAATCCGAGATCGTCATCGAGGGGCTCATCGATCTCATTCAACTCGAACCCGAAGCGCCGTTTGGCGAATCGCATGGCCATGTGGCCCTCGAAGAATTCAATATGCCGATGCGGGTCACCGCGATTACCCATCGACGCAAGCCAATCATTCCCTCGTATATCAGCCAAGTGGCGCCAAGTGAGTCGAGTGTCATCAAGCGTGTGGCCTATGAACCGCTGTTCCTTGCGCATCTGCGCGAGGTGCTGGGAATCCGTGGCGTCAAACGCGTGGCCTTGCATGAGCCGCTCACCGGCCTCTTGCGGGTCATTATCATCACGGTAGAAAAAGGGACGCCACGCAACGAGATCTGGCGGGCGTTGCATGGCGCCGCGTTCTTCAAGGGCGATTGCGGGAAAATCTGCATCGCGGTGAATGAGGATATCGATCCGGATAACGCCGATGCGCTGTTCTGGGCGATGGCCTACCGGATGAATCCGGTGGAGGATGTTGAGCTGGTCCCGCATCGCGGACTCGGTCATGGACCGAGACGGGAGCGTGCGCAGGAAGAAGACTCGACGATGCTGATGGATGCCACTATGAAAAGCGACATGCCGCCGCTCGCCTTGCCCAAGCGTGAATATATGGAACGTGCCAGATCGATCTGGGAAGAGCTCGGTCTGCCCGCCTTGCAACCGCAGCCGCCGTGGTTTGGCTATTCGCTTGGCGACTGGCTGCCGCATTGGGATGACGCGGCACGGCGCGCGGCAGCAGGCAATTATTTGGAGAATGGGCGCATCAGTGCAGGACAGGTACGCAGCGGCATCAAACCCGAAACCAAATTTCGACCGGATTGAACATTATGGCAAAGCAGATGATCGGCATCGTGGGACTTGGCATCATGGGCGGGGCAATGGCCGAGGCGCTGCTTGCCGCGGGCCATAAGGTGGTCGGCTTCGATGTCGCACCGGCTGCCAAGGCGCGTCTTCGTAAAGCCGGTGGGCGGGCTTTGGGCTCCGCCGCCGCGATGGCGCAAAATGCCGACATCGTGATCACATCGCTGCCGTCAGTCGCCGCATTGGATGATGTGATCACCAAGATCGCCGGAGCCAAGCGGGGCAATCGCAAGGAAGGACTCGTTGTCATCGAAATGAGCACCTTGCCGATCGCTGATAAGGAGCGCACCCGGGCAATGCTTGCCAAGGCGAAAGGCGTCATGCTGGATTGTCCGATCAGTGGTACGGCGGCGCGCTTGAGCGAGCGGACCTGGTCGATCTATGTAAGTGGTCCGACGGCTGCTTGTGAACGCGTGGATCCGGTGCTTGCCGTGTTCACTGACCTCAGGCCCTATGTCGGATCGTTTGGTGATGGCACGAAGATGAAATTCATTGCCAACCATCTGGTGGCCATCTACAACGTTGCGTATGGCGAGACCATGACTTTCGCGCGCAAGATGGGGCTCAATGCAAAGCGCGTCTATGATTTGATGGCCAATAGTCCGGTGCTAGGTACCGGTGTGTTCAAGTTGCGTGGCGCGCAGATGGTGAAGCGGCAGTACACCCCCGCGACCATGAAAATCGATATTTGGCAAAAAGACATGCAGGTGATCGGCGATATGGCCAAAGCCGTCAATTGCCCGGTGCCGCTCTTTACCGCCTGTGTGCCGATCTACACGACCGCGATGGCGATGGGACTGGCAAAGCAGGATACCGCTGCGGCGTGCGAGGTAATCGGCGCCATGGCAGGGGTTCGTGCCAAGAAAAAGCGTTGATGACGTTTGGAGATCAAGATGTTGCGCACCCACGGTCGCTACGACTATTCCGCCCTTCCGGAGCGCCCCGTTTATGCCTGGCCCAATGGCGCGCGCCTGGCCGTCCATTTCTGTCTGAATGTCGAGCATTTCGCGTTCGGTGAAGGGATCGGTAATGATTATGCTGCGCCGCATCCGCAACCGAATCAGCGCAGTTTTGCCTGGCGCGACTATGGCAATCGCGTCGGTGCCTGGCGAATTTTGGAGCTAGCCGATGAATTCAAGCTGCCGATCGCGCTGCTTATCAATACCGCACTGTATGACTATTGCCCGTCCTTGATCGAGGCGTTTCGCAATCGCGGCGATGAAATCGTCGGTCACGGACGGACCAATGCCGAGAGGCAGGCCGACATGTCATTGGAAGAGGAGCGCGCCTGCATTACTGAGGCAACTGCCGCGATGACCAAGCATGAGGGCAGGGCGCCCAAGGGCTGGCTTGCGCCGTATATCTCGCAGACCGAGCGCTCGCTGGAGTTGCTGAAACAGGCCAGTTATCGCTACATGATGGACTGGCCGCTCGATGATCAGCCGGTATGGTTTCGCACCGCGCATGGGCGAATTCTGTCCATTCCCTACGCGCACGACCTCAACGATTCCTTCGAAGCGGTGTTGCGGCGTACCCCGTCGCAACTCTATTGCGACAACCTGATCGACCAATTCGATGAAATGCTGGAAGAGTCCGTCCGGCGCCCGCTGGTCATGCCGGTGGTCATGCATAGCTTCGTTCTTGGCCAGCCCCATCGCTTACGCCAGTTTCGGCGGGTGATTCGCCATATTACCGCCCATCGGGAACAGGTCTGGCTCACCCATCCCGGGCAAATTTGCGAGCATATTGAAGCGTTGCCGGCCGGTACCATCCCCGGATCGGCCTGACGCTTCACCAACCTTTCACCGAAAAGGGGCTGATTGTCCGGGAATACTCCGGTAAACTCATAGGTTCGCCCGCTTCGGGCTTTTCCGGTTTCGCGGCACTTCGCATCGGTTGCAATGGCACTTATCGTTCAAAAATTTGGCGGTACATCGGTCGGCTCGCCCGAACGCATTCAAAACGTCGCGCGGCGTGTGGCCCGCTGGAAAGCGATGGGGCACCAGATCGTGGTGGTGCCATCGGCGATGTCGGGCGAAACCAACCGTCTCATTGGCTTGGCCAAGGCCTTGCAGCCCGAACCCGATGCGCGTGAACTCGACGTGGTCGCCTCGACCGGGGAACAGGTGACCATCGGATTGCTATCGATGGCGCTAATGAGTATCGGTGTCAAAGCAAAGAGCTACACCGGTGCCCAGGTGCGGGTGATGACCGATAGCGCATTCACCAAGGCGCGTATCGTTCACATTGATGACGAGCGACTTCGCAAAGATCTCGCGCAAGGTATCGTGCCGGTCGTGGCGGGGTTTCAGGGCATAGACGCCAATGGCAACATCACCACGCTGGGTCGCGGTGGATCGGATACCTCTGCCGTGGCGCTGGCGGCCGTGTTGAAGGCCGATGAATGCCAGATCTACACTGATGTGGATGGGGTGTACACGACCGATCCGCGCATCGTCGAGGGGGCCCGGCGTCTGAAGACGATTACGTTCGAGGAAATGCTGGAAATGGCCAGCCTCGGCTCGAAGGTCTTGCAGATTCGCTCGGTGGAGTTTGCCGGCAAGTACAAGGTTCGATTGCGAGTTTTGTCGTCGTTTGAAGACGACGGCGATGGCACGCTGATCACGTTCGAGGAAGACGAAAGAATGGAACAAGCAGTCATTTCCGGCATCGCGTTTAACCGTGATGAAGCAAAGATCACGGTCATGGGCGTGCCGGACCGACCAGGTATCGCCTACGCCATCTTGGGTCCGGTGGCCGACGCCAATATCGATGTCGACATGATCATCCAGAATTCCGGCGTCGACGGACTCACCGACTTCTCATTTACCGTCCATCGCAATGAATTCGCGAAGGCAATGGAGATCGTGAAGAAGGTCAATGCCCACATCGGCGCAAAAAACGCCGTGGGCGACAACAAGATCTGCAAGATCTCCATGGTGGGCGTGGGCATGCGCTCGCATGTCGGGATTGCGAGCCAGATGTTCCGAACACTGGCCGAAGAGGGGATCAATATCCAGATGATTTCCACCTCCGAAATCAAGATTTCGGTGGTGGTCGACGAGAAATATCTCGAATTGGCGGTGCGGGTGTTGCACAACGCGTTCGGTCTGGATAAGCCCGGCAAGTAACAAGCACCCCCACCGACGACAGGTGTCGGGAGTAAATAGATCTGTCCGGTTTGGTAACAAATAGGTTGTCCGCTTTTTGGTGAATCGGTTCTTCGTGTGCCGCAAGGTCGCGAAGGGCGTAGCCCGCAGCGGCCTTGCAGCACACGCGTGATCTTCGGCCGGCTTCATGCG
>SHXR01000083.1 GCA_009693235.1 Betaproteobacteria bacterium
GCCGAAGCCAAATCCGCCTATGGGAGCATCGTCTATAGCAAGGGCCCAGCGGTGCTACGACAAGCGGAGATCTTCCTCGGCGAGGAGATTTTTCGTCAGGCGATACGCCTATTCGTTCATCGGCATGCTTACGGTTCGGCAACATGGAAAGATCTCATCCTGGCGCTTGAAGAATCGTCTGGACATGATCTCACCCAATGGGTGCGTGCTTGGATTACGCGCCGCGGCTTGGCCAAGGTGTCCGTCAAATGGTCGGGAGATCGCGAACTCGGACTCGCCGAGTTCACTATTTGCCAGGAAAGTGTGCTGGGCGGACGCGGGACGTGGCCACAGCGCATCCGCTTGTTAGTGGGGGACGCACCGGACCGTGAACGCGTCGTCGAGGCAGCGCTGGCCGGTCCGCGCACGCCGCTGCCCGCATTGCAGGGTTCGCCACTGCCGTCGTATGTGTTAGCCAACGAGGGGGATGACGGTTACGGCATGTTCCTGCTCGACGTGCAGAGCCGTCTGCAATTATCCCGCGACTTGCCTGGAATTCGCGATCCGCTACGTAAAGCAATCATCTGGAACGCAATGTGGGATAGTGTTCGGGAATGCGTTTGGCTCCCGGAGAATTCCTTCAGCTTGGCCTCGACCATATCGCTCGCGAACACAACGAGATCAACCTGACATCATTGCTTGCCAACATGCAAATCGCGTTTCGCTGGTACCTGCCGACGCAAGTGCAACAGGCCGTAGGGCAGGCCCTTGATGAGGCGTTAATTGATAGCCTGTTGCACGCACCGACGGCGGAACTGCGCATGTCCTATTTTCGGACCTTCACAACCGTCGCATTGAGCCAACGTGGCATGATCGTATTAAAGGATCTCTTGAATCAGCATCTGAATATTCCCGGCATACCGCTTGGCCCTGCCGATCGGCAACGCATCCTGCAGCGCCTAACACTTCTGGACGACGGCCAGTGTGCCTCGCTGATCGAGGCAGAGCGCCGGCAACTCGGTGGCGACACGCGACGCTTTCTGTTCGTTATGCAAGCTGCCGCACGCAACGCGAAGGCCCAGCAATTCGCGGCATTGCGCGCTGACGCCACGCTGGCTGAGGCGTGGATGGATGAAGCCTTGCTGCCGTTTAATGCCCCCGAGCATGCGGACCTCACCATCGCGTTCTTGCCCGCTGCGCTTACCGCCCTGCCGGAACTCAAGCGCGAGCGAAAGATTTTCTTTGTCAACCGTTGGCTTGCGGCATTCATCGGTGGACAACACGGTTCCGACGCGTTGCTGCTGGTGCGAAATTTTCTCGACATGCATCCGACACTTGAGGCCGATCTGCATCGCAAAGTCGAGGAAGCGGCCGGTGAACTTGAGCGGACAGTTCGCATTCGCAACAAGGGACTCCAATAGTGGCGCTCCTTTCCCTTTTCGCACCCTGCCCCCGCGGACTTGAAGAGCCGCTCGCTGCGGAACTGAAATCACTCGGTGGCACCGATGTCGCGTTGCTACCCGGTGGCGTGCAATTTCGTGGCACGATCGAATTGAGTTATCGCGTCAATCTTTGGAGCCGTATTGCCTCACGCGTGCTGTTGCAGGTGAAACGCGCGGAGTACCAGAACGAACAGGATCTTTACGACTTGGCGCGCTCGGTGCGTTGGGGAGGCTGGTTTGCGCCGGACCAGACGCTGCGGGTCGATGTCACGGCCATTCGTTCGCCTCTTCGCAGCCTCGAATTCGCTACCCTGCGTGTCAAAGACGCTATCTGTGACCGGTTCCGCGATGAAGTGGGTCGACGTCCCACCGTCGATACACGCTTTCCCGAAATTCGCGTCAGCGTGTTTTTGACCCAGGATAGTGCAACGCTTTACCTCGACACGTCCGGCGAGCCGCTCTTCAAGCGTGGCTATCGCACTGACAGCGTCGAGGCACCATTGCGAGAGAATCTGGCCGCAGGCATTCTGGCGCTAACAGGTTGGGCGCCAGAAGAAGTGCTATTTGATCCGATGTGCGGCAGCGGGACGTTCCTGATTGAAGCCGCGCTGATTGCGCATGGCATCGCGCCCGGTGCAAACCGCGCGTTTGGATTTGAGCGACTGATCGGCTTCGAACCGCGGCAGTGGGAAAGACTTCTCACCGAAGCAAAGGATCTGCGGCGCCCGGCGGCACAACCGAGCATTTACGGCAGCGATCGGTCGGAGCAGGCCGTAACGGCCACGCTGAATTCGTTGCACGGGCTGGGGCTCGAAGCGTCCGTCAAAGTAAGCAAGATGAACGCGCTGCACGCGGAAGCGCCTGCGACGGCCGGCATCCTCGTTTCCAATCCGCCCTATGGCGTGCGCATCGGCGAGGAGAGCGAGCTCCTCACCTACTTCCCGCAATTGGGAAACACCCTCAAGCAGCGCTTCGCCGGCTGGCGCTGCTACTTTTTGACCGATGCGATGAATTTCCCGGGGCTCATCCGGTTGCGTGAGTCGCGCCGCACGCCGCTCTTCAATGGCGCGATCGAATGCCGGCTGTTTGAGTTTCGGATGGTGACGGGCTCGGTGAAAAAAGGGCCGTCACCAGCCGAACGCTAAGGAATAACTGAACGAGCAGGCGCGATCACTTCATAATTTCCAGGTGTCCGAGTCCATCGGACATGTCCTTGCCTTTCGATTCTTTGCTATTCAGCTTGATCATCAAGCGCAGATCGTTCATCGAATCGGCATTGCGGATCGCGTCCTCGTACGTCACCAGATTATTGTCGAAGAGTTCGAAGAGATGCTGATCGAACGTCTGCATGCCAATATCCCGGGACCGTTTCATGATCTCCTTGATCTCTGCGACTTTCCCGCCAAATATCTTCTCCGAGATGAGCGGGGAATTGAGCAGAATTTCAATAGCGGCAACCCGCCCCTTGGATTCTTTCTTCGGGATCAGTCGCTGCTAAATCATGGCTCGCAGGTTCAACGACAGGTCCATCAGCACCTGCTCATGCCGCTCTTCCGGGAAGAAGTTGACAATGCGGCCAATCGCCTGATTGGCATTGTTGGCATGCAAGGTCGCCAGACATAAGTGGCCGGTCTCGGAGAACTGGATTGCGTACTCCATCGTGCTGGTGTCGCGAATCTCGCCCATCATGATGACGCCGGGCGCCTGCCGCAAGGTGTTCTTGAGGGCGACGCCCCAGTCGTCGGTATCGACGCCGACTTCACGCTGCGTGATGATGCTGTTCCGGTGAGGATGGACAAACTCGACCGGATCTTCAATGGTAATGATGTGCCCGTAGGAATTCTCGTTTCGATAGCCAAGCATGGCGGCCAGCGTCGTCGATTTTCCTGAGCCAGTGCCACCCACGATGATCACCAATCCCCACTTGGCAAGCGAGACGTCTTTCAATACCGGTGGCACGGCCAGTTCGGAAAACGTCGGGATCTTCGTATTGATGATCCGCAAGACCATCCCGACGGAGCCCTGTTGAACGAATGCGTTGACGCGAAAGCGCCCGATGTTGGCGGGCGTGATGGCGAAATTGCACTCCTTGGTCGCCTCGAAGTCCGCCGCCTGCCGATCGTTCATGACCGCGCGTGTCAGTTCGACCGTATGCTGCGACGTCAGCACTGTCTGCGATACCGGCGTAACGCGCCCGTCTATTTTGAGCGCAGGTGGGAAGCCCGCGGTGATGAATAGGTCGGACGCTTTCTTCGATATCACCAGCCGGCAAAGTTCATAGATGAACTTGGTTGCCTGATCGCGTTCCATAGTGCCACTCCCCGAAAACTTCGATTGGATTTCCCGCGTTTAGGGATGCAAAAGCGGTGCGCCGCTTGCGCCGCAGGTGGCCACCTCAGCCTGGAAACAGATCGCGATTGACCGCCCGATTGCGTGCCTCGGCAGGAGCCACCACGTTGCGACGAACCAGTTCCTGCAGGTTCTGGTCAAGCGTAATCATCCCGTGCTGTTGTCCGGTTTGAATCGCCGAATACATCTGGGCAACCTTGGCTTCACGGATCAAGTTGCGGATAGCGGATGTGCCCACCATGATTTCGTGCGCCGCGACACGGCCGTTACCGTCCTTTGTCTTCAGCAGCGTTTGCGAGATCACCGCCTGCAACGACTCAGACAACATCGAGCGCACCATTTCTTTCTCGGCGGCAGGAAGGACGTCGACGATCCGGTCGATGGTCTGGGCAGCGGAGCTGGTGTGCAAGGTGCCAAACACCAAGTAACCGGTCTCAGCACCGGTCAGCGCCAACCGAATCGTCTCCAGATCGCGCATCTCGCCGACGAGAATGCAGTCCGGGTCTTCACGCAGTGCCGAGCGCAGCGCATTCGAGAATGACATCGTATGAGGCCCGACCTCGCGTTGATTGATCAGGCACTTTTTCGATTCGTGCACGAATTCAATCGGGTCTTCAACGGTGAGAATGTGGCCGAATTCGGTTTCGTTGAGATGGTTGACCATCGCCGCGAGTGTTGTGGACTTGCCCGATCCGGTTGGGCCGGTAACGAGCACCAGCCCACGCGGTTTCAGGGCCAGCTCGCCGAACAATTTGGGTGCGTTCAGCTGTTCGAGCGACAGCACTTTGCTTGGCACGACACTCATCACCGCCGCTGCACCGCGCTGTTGAACGAACGCATTGACGCGAAAGCGCGACAGGCCCGGCACATCGAAGGAAAAATCGCATTCGAGATTTTCTTCGTAGTTCTTACGCTGGGCATCGTTCATGATGTCGTAGATCATCGCGTGTACATTCGCATGATCCATCGCGGGGAGATTGATCCGGCGCACATCGCCGTGTACGCGCAGCATCGGTGGCAGTCCAGACGAAAGGTGCAGGTCCGAGGCCTTGTTTTTCACAACAAAGGCAAGCAGCTCGGTGATGTCCATATAGAATTTCCTTCGGAGAGGTGGGTGGGGGGCTGCTATCTGGGCCGATCGCATCCAATCGACCCGATTCAAGCACCATGGATTGCAAGGCTTTGACCGAGAATATGGCGAATCACACTACACATGCGATGAAATCGCGTCGTCGAAAATTACGTTCTGGTCCGGTCAAAGACCTCGGGCGATTATGAACACACAGCAAAATCGGCTGCAAGGCGTCAAGTCACGCATTGCCTTGGCCGCCGCCGCGGCAGGTCGCGATCCCCGTGACATTCTCCTCCTCGCTGTCTCCAAGACGTTTCCAGCGGAGCGAATCCGTACGACATTCGCCGACGGACAGACTCACTTCGGCGAGAACTACCTGCAGGAGGCCATGGAGAAAATGGATGGGCTGGCGGATCTCCCGATTACCTGGCATTTCATTGGTCCAATTCAAAGCAACAAGACGCGACTGATCGCTGAACGATTCGGTTGGGTTCACAGCATTGAGCGAAGCAAAATTGCTGAGCGCCTTGCCGCACAGCGTCCATTGCGTCTGCCGCCGCTGCAGGTCTGTATCCAGGTGAACACCAGCGGTGAAGTATCGAAGAGCGGCTGCGCGCCAGAAGAGGTGATGACGCTTGCCCGTGCAGTCGCCAAGATGTCGAATCTTCAGTTGCGCGGACTCATGACGGTCCCGGAACCGACGAATGATCTTCGTCTGCAACGATCACGGTTCGAATCTCTTGCCGTGCTTCTGCAGCAATGCGTCACTGCTGGCGTTCCCATGGATACTTTGTCCATGGGAATGTCGATGGATCTTGAGCAAGCGATTGCGGCAGGCGCTACCATCGTACGTATCGGGACGGCGATCTTCGGGGAACGTGCCGTCACTTAGGGAAGTGCTGATTAAGCTATCCCGCGTAATCAGCGTGCTCAAATATTCAGGGAGCTACGAGAGGGCGAACCCCCTTGTTCAGTGATTCCTTAGCGGCACCACGACGTCCGTGTGCGGATGACATACGATTTCGATGCGGCGGTACAGTCGCGTCAAACAATTAGGATGAGCGTTGATGAAGGTGACGTTTGTTGGCGGCGGCAATATGGCAAATGCCCTGATCGCTGGCATGATCAGCCGCGGGTTTGCCGCCTTCGATGTGCAGGTCATCGAAGTCGTCCCGGGCGCGCGGACGCGGCTGTCGGAGCAATTCGGCGTGCGCTGCGTCGCGGCCGCCAGAGAGTTCGCGACGCTTGGCGATATCGTCGTGATGGCCGTCAAACCCCAACAAATGCGAGATGCCGCGGGTGCAATTGCCAAACAAATCGGCACAGCATGCGTGCTCAGCATCGCCGCAGGCATCACGCTTAACGATTTGTCGCGCTGGCTAGGCGGCTCGACCAGTCTGTTGCGATGCATGCCCAATACTCCCGCACTCATCGGTGAGGGAATCACCGCGGTCTACGCGCAACCGGCCGTCAACGCGGCGGCGCGTACGAACACCGAAGTCATCCTGGCGCCGGCCGGTAAGATCGTTTGGGTCGATGCGGAAGCATTGCTCGATCCAGTCACCGCCATCTCGGGCAGCGGCCCGGCGTACGTGTTCTACTTTATCGAAGCGATGCAAGCAGCTGCCGTTGAACTTGGGCTCAGCCCGGCGACAGCGCGTGCGTTGGTGCTGCAGACTTTTCGCGGTGCCACGGAACTGGCCACCCGATCAGATGAATCGCCAGCGCAATTACGCGCCCGTGTGACCTCCAAAGGCGGCACGACCGAGGAAGCGCTTGCATCGTTTGAACACGATCGCATCAAAGAGGCGATTCGCCGCGGAATTCACGCTGCAAACCGGCGTGCCGCCGAACTCGCAGAGCAGTTTGGAAAGGGCGCTTAGATCATGTTTGGCCAGATTGGGACGTTGCTCGTTGAAACGATTATTGGGCTGATTGTTTATCTCGCATTGATCCGGTTTTACATGCAGGCGTTCCGCGCGCCGTTTCGCAATCCCGTCGGCCAGTTCGTGGTGGCATTCACGGACTGGGGCGTCCAACCCCTTCGCAAAGTATTGCCGGGTTGGCGTGGCCTTGATTTGGCAAGCCTGGTCTTTGCGATCGTGCTTCAACTGATTATGGTGGCGCTGACGCGGGCGTTCATTCCTGGTCGCAGCCTTGGCATGGGCGACTGGCTACTTATCTCGATGCTAGGGCTCATTGGATCAAGCATTCACTTGATCATCCTCGTCGTCCTGATCGATTTTGTGCTGTCGTGGGTCAACCCCTACACGCCCATCGCGCCGGTTCTCGCTGCGTTGACACGCCCGTTCTACGGTTTCTTCCGCCGGTTTATCCCACCGATCGGCGGCTTCGATCTCTCGCCGCTCCTGGTCATCCTTGCCTGCCAAGTAGCGCTAATCGTCCTTAACCACGTCGGCCGACCGATGCCCGGATAGTGCCAGTGAATCACTGAACAAGGGAGCTCGCCCCCTCGTAACTCCCTGAATATTTGAGCACGCTGATTACGCGAGATAGCTTAATCAGCGTTTCCCTAGGCGTTGCCAACGTGGACTAACGTCCAGAATAGACCACGGCGCCATTCACCAGGGTATAGCGCACCGTGCCGGCAAGTTCGCAACCAAGGAAAGGCGTGTTCTTCCCTTGGCTGCGCAATGATTGCGGCGTAATTCGCACCATGGCTTCCGGATCAAACACGCAAATATCCGCCCGCGCGGCGGGGCTCAGCGTGCCTGCATCCAGGCCCAATAGGCGGGCCGGCGCGGAGGTAATAGCGGCCAATGCCTGGCTCATCGACAGCTTCGATTCCTTGGCCCACTTGAGTGTGAGGGGGAGCAGCAATTCAAGGCCGGTTGCACCCGGCTCCGATTCGCCAAATGGAATCTGCTTTGCGTCTTCATCGACCGGCGTGTGATCCGAACAAAGCGCATCGATCGTACCGTCGGCAAGCGCCGCGCAAAGCACTTCGCGATCGCGCTGAGTGCGAAATGGCGGGACGACGTGGAAGTGTGAGTCAAAAAAGCCGATGTCGGCATCGGTGCAATGCAAATGATGGATGGCTACATCACAAGTAATCGACAAGCCCGCTTGTTTCGCCTCGCGAATCAACTGGACGCTTTCGGCCGACGAAATACGGCAAATATGGACACGCGCACCCGATTCACGCACCAGGCGAAGAATGGTGGTGATGGCGATCGTCTCGGCGATCGTTGGAATCCCCGGCAGCCCAAGCCGCGTTGCCACTTCGCCATCATGCGCCACGCCGTTCTTCGCCAAAAACGAATCCTGTGGGCGTAACCACACGCCGAATTTAAACGTTGCCGCATATTGAAGCGCGCGCCACAACAACAGGGTATCGACGAGCGGCACATCGCCTTGCGAGAACGCCACACAGCCCGCCTCGGCGAGCACATTCAATTCGGCGAGTCGCTCACCTTCCAGCTTGGCGGTTAGCGCGCCAAGTGGATGGACATGGGCAAGACTCAAGTTGGCGGCGCGCCGCTTCAACATTTCGACCAGGCCGGGTTCATCGAGCGGGGGATCGGTGTCGGGCGGGCAAACGAGGGTCGTGATGCCACCGGCCACCGCGGCATGCAATTCCGAAGCAAGCGTCGCCTTGTACTCGAATCCCGGTTCACGCAAGCGCGCCGCTAGATCGACAAAACCGGGCGCGACAACCAGACCGCTCGCATCAATCGTTCGATCCGGCTTGAAGCCGGCCGGCAACTGCCCGGCGGCGACGATGTGCTCGCCATCGATGGCAACGTCGCCCGGGCGTTCGACCCGATTGACAGGATCGACAATCATTCCATTAGCAATCGACACGCGCATGGTTGTGGGTTCTAGTGGCTCGCGACGATCGACATGACCGCCATGCGTACTGCAATACCGAACGTCACCTGCTGGAGAATGACGGCTTGCGGCCCATCTGCCACGCTGGAATCGATTTCGACGCCACGGTTCATCGGGCCCGGATGCATCACGATCGCATCGGGCTTGGCCAGCGCCAGTTTCTCCGGCGTAAGACCGAAGGTTTTGAAAAATTCCTGCGCCGAAGGAAGCAATGGACCGCGCATGCGTTCATTCTGCAATCGCAGCATGACGATCACATCGCAATTGCGCAGGCCCTCGCTCATATCATGATAAACACGTATCCCCAGCTGCTCGACACCACTTGGCATCAGGGTCTGCGGGCCGATGGCGCGAAGATCGGTCGTGCCAAGCGTATTGAGTGCATGAATCAGCGAACGCGCCACGCGCGAATGCAGGATATCCCCCACGATGGCAACGCTGAGGCCCCGGAAGTCTTTCTTGAAGTGGCGGATCGTGTAGGCATCCAGCAGGCCCTGGGTTGGATGCGCGTGACGACCATCCCCTGCGTTGATGACATGAAAGTGCGGCGCGAGGTGACGCGCAATCATATGCGCGGCCCCGGATTGCGAATGCCGCACCACGAACATATCGGCGTTCATTGCCGCAAGATTGTCGATAGTGTCGAGGAGACTTTCTCCTTTCGACTGCGACGAGGTATTTATATTGAGGTTCACCACATCGGCCGACAAGCGCTTGGCCGCAATTTCGAAGGTCGTGCGGGTACGGGTGGACGATTCGAAGAACAGATTGAATACCGACTTTCCTCTAAGGAGCGGAACTTTCTTGACGTCGCGCTCGGCAATGCTGATGAAGGAGGTCGCTGTATCCAGAATATGGGTCAATATCTCGCGCGGCAGCCCTTCAATCGTCAATAGGTGGGTGAGCTCGCCGTTGGCGTTGAGTTGTGGATTACGCATTGGCGGTTTTCGGTGAATTAAGCCTGAGCGACAGTTTGCCCGCGGCATCCCGCTCGAGTTGCAGCTTCTTGCCGGCGGGTACCTTGATCACTGCGCCCACATATTGTGCGGCGATGGGCAGTTGCCGCTCGTCGCGATCGGCCATCACCACCAGACGAACCGATTTGGGTCGCCCGTAGTCGAAGATTTCATTCAGCGCTGCGCGCGTGGTGCGGCCGGTGTAAAGAACGTCATCGACCAGCAGGATCTCCCGATCATCCACCGAAAATGGCACCTGGCTCGGCTTGACCGAAGCGTGCAGGCCGGAACTAGAAAAATCATCGCGATAAAACGAGATGTCCAGTCGACCAAGCGGCACTTTGAGCCCAAGCTCTTGATGCAGACGCTCGGCCAGCCATGCGCCGCCGGTAACGATCCCGATCATTCCCGTTTCCGGCGTGACGATGGGCCGTAGTGTTGCGACCAGCACCGCCACCAGGGTGTCGGCGTCAGGAAGATTGCTCATGCAAATACGCCTCAAGAATCAAACATGCAGCCATGGGATGAACCAGCGCCTTATCCGACCTGCCCCCACGACCCATAAAGGAGAGCTTCGTTGCCGCCTCCGCTGAAGTAAATTGCTCGTCGACACAGTGCACCGGCACGCCGAATCGCCCATTGAGTTGCCGCGCAAACCGGGCGACGCGATCGGCCAGGGGATGCCCGATACCATGCGGAGAAACCGGCTCGCCCACCACCAGACAACCGGGGCGCCATTCCACGATCAATCGACCGATTTTCGCAAAGCGATCCGCGTCGGAACGGGATTCTATCGTTGTTAGCGGATGGGCCAAGCGCGTCGTCTGGTCGCCCACTGCAACGCCGGTAAATCGCTCGCCAAAATCGAATGCGAGTATGGTCGACGATACGCCGGATGAACCAGGCTGCGGGCGCTCATGATTTATCGTCATCCGATTCGCGATCAAGGCCACTCAATCGATCCAGGTGAGACCGGTCCCATCAATCGCCTTGCACTATGCGTGACCGGCGCCATGGTGGAGCCGCGCGAAATCGATGCCTAACAGCTCCATCGCGGCCGCCAAGCGTTCTTCCGATGGCAAATCAAAGACGATGGAGTCGACCGCAGGCACGGTAAGCCATGCATTTTGCGCCAGCTCGTGTTCCAGCTGGCCGGCGGTCCATCCGGCGTACCCAAGTGACACGAACAATCGTGACGGGCCATGCCCGGCCCCCACTGCCTCCAGGATGTCGCGCGAAGTCGTCAGCCCAAGGCGATCCTTGACCTTGAGGGTCGATTTCCAATCGCCGCAGGGCTGATGGAGGACGAATCCGCGGTCCGTCTGCACCGGTCCGCCGGAATGGACGGGCAGGTTGCTGATCGCGGATTCCGACAGCGGGATCTTGACCCGCTCGAATAAGGTCGCCAGGGTCATGTCGATGGGTCGGTTCACCACGACGCCGATCGCACCCCGATCGTTGTGCTCGCAAATAAAGGTCAGCGACCGCGCAAAATTCCGATCAACCATGTTCGGCATGGCGATGAGGAAATGACCGGTTAGATCGACGCTAGGCACGCGGCGATTCTACACCCCGCGTACGCCTCGCGCGCCACCGCACCCTTATGCGGGCTTAGTGGGGTACCCCGTCCGCAACACCTTGTTCGGGACGACGGGTGCGCGCCTTGTCACCAAGGTAGCCGGCGATCGTGGCAAGCAGTTCCTCGTCGCGATAGGGTTTGCCAAGAAAAGCATTCACGCCGATTTCCATCGCGAAGTTGCGATGCCTGTCGGCGATCCGTGAGGTGACGATCACGATGGGCAGGTGCTTCAGCTTGTCGCTGGCACGGATGTGTCGGGTGAGATCGAAACCGTCCATCCTCGGCATCTCAATATCGATCACTAAAACGTCGGGCACCAAGCTTCCCAACTGCTCGACGGCATCGACACCATCACGCGCGGTGACGACATGATAGCCCTCGCGCACCAGCAGCCGCCCGGTGACTTTGCGGACGGTGAGCGAATCATCGACGATCATGACAATGGGTTCGGCCGCTGGCACGACCGGTTGCTCACCGGTACTCATCATTTCCGGCGCGACAGCCACCGCCGTCTCCCTTGCCGCAATGACCACCGGATTCAGGATCAGTACGATCTCGCCCGAGCCAAGCACGGTGGCGCCGGTGATGCCGGTGACGCGCGCCAGCATCGGACCGGTGTTCTTGACGACGATCTCCTGATTACCAATCACCTCATCGGCATGGACAGCGATCAAACTGGAGCCGCTTCGCACTAGCACGATCGACGCATTGCGTCGCATATCAGGCTTAGTTTGTCGGTCCCCAAGCAGCCGCGGCAAGTAGTAAAACGGTACCCGACGGTTTTGCCAATTCACCACACCGGTACGATAGTACTCGGCCAGTTCCTCCGCGCGCACTTGCCGCACCTGATCGACGATGAGTCCTGGGATCGCGTACTTGCCGGTCCCGGCCTGCACCACGATCGCCTGGGCCATGGCGAGCGTCAGCGGGAGATACACGATAAAGCGGGTCCCTTTGCCGCGATCCGTGGTGACTTCGACACGGCCGCCGAGCGCAATGATTTCGCTCTTGACGACATCGATGCCGATGCCGCGCCCCGCGAGCTGGGTCACCTCGGTTGCGGTCGAGAACCCGGGCTGAAAGATGAACTCCGCGATATCGGTGTCGGCCACAATATCCGCGGGCGCCATCAATCCTCGCTCGATGGCTTTGGCGCGGATCCGTGCCAAGTCAAGACCCTTGCCGTCGTCCGCGACGGCGAGCATGACTTCGTTACCTTCTTGACGAATTTCAAGACGAATTTCACCGACCTCGGACTTGCCCGCGGCAATCCGCTCAGCCGACGGCTCGATGCCGTGGGCAATCGAATTACGCAGCATGTGTTCAAAAGGCGCGGTAATTCGCTCGAGTACGCTGCGGTCCAATTCAATTTCGCTGCCCTGAATCTCGAGGTTGGCACGCTTGCCGGCCTCCTTGGCCGCCTGGCGCACAATCCGGTAGAGACGTTCGGAAAGATTCTTGAACGGCACCATGCGTACGCGCAGCAGATCCTGCTGCAGGTCCCGCGACGTGC
>SHXR01000027.1 GCA_009693235.1 Betaproteobacteria bacterium
AGGAGTCAGCTTTGAGTGAGCATTTTCATGGTCGAACCGAAGATCATCGATTGATCACCGGTCAAGGGCAGTACACCGCGGATTTCAACTTTCCGAATCAACTGCATGCCGCTTTCGTGCGATCCGATCGCGCGCATGCGGATATCCTCTCAATCGATGCAAGTCCCGCGCGCGCCATCAAAGGCGTCGTTGCGGTCTTCACTGCGGCCGATCTGGTCGAGGAAAAGCTCGGCCCCTTGCCCATTCTTGGCAAATATGAAGGGCGGAACGGCAAGACCATCATCCGCACACACCGGCCGATTCTCGCCGATAAGAAAGTGCGCTACGTCGGTGAGCAGATCGTGATGGTGGTTGCCGAGTCAGCGGCGATTGCACGGGATGCGGCGGACCTGATCACCATTGACTACCGTGATTTACCGGTGGTGGCCGAAGCCGCCGATGCGATGGCCCTCAGTGCCGCGCAACTGCACGATAATATTCCGGGCAATGTCTGCTACGAAGGGGAAACCGGTAATGCGGCGGCGGTCGAGGATGCCTTCAAGAAGGCGCATCACGTGACGCGGGTCGCGGCGGAAAGCAATCGCGTCATTGGGAGCCCGATGGAACCGCGCGCCTGCGTGGTGAGCTTTGATCCGGCGAGCGGAAATTATCGTTTGGCCATGCCAAAGCAAGGCCTCCTCAACATGCGGAGCCAACTCGCCGGCATATTCAACATCCCTGCCGAAAAATTCATCATCGAAGCCCATGATGTGGGCGGCAGTTTCGGCGTTCGCAGTGCCGCGTATCCCGAATACATCGCGATGATGGTGGCCACCAAGCGCCTGGGCCGGCCGATCAAATGGGTCGCCACGCGCTCGGAGTGCTTTCTCACCGATAGTCATGGCCGCGCGATGTCGATCATCGGCGAACTCGCCCTCGACAAGAATGGCGTGTTTCTCGCCTCACGTTTTCAGTTCATCGCCAATCTTGGCGCGTATCAGTCGCTGACCGGTTCATTCCTTGCCACCAACAACACCGCCGTGTGCGCGGTCGGTGTCTACAAGACCCCGGCACACTATGGGCGGGTGACGCTTGTTCTCACCAATACAACGCCGGTGGCTGCCTATCGTGGCGCAGGCCGTCCGGATGTGGCGTTCATCAATGAGCGAGTCGTCGATCAGGCCGCCTTCGAGATGGGGATCGATCCGGCCGAAATCAGGCGCCGCAACTTCATTCCGAAGGAGGCGTTCCCCTACAAGACGCCCAATGCAGCGACCTATGACAGCGGCGATTATCTGACCGGCCTTGCCATGGCGCTAAAGCAGATCGATTGGCCGGAGTTTCCAAAGCGTCGCGTTATGTCAAAGCAACAGGGGCGTCTGCGTGGCATTGGTCTTTCTTGCTTCATCGAAGGGACGGGCGCTGGTGCTTATCCGAAAGATCAGGCCGAGGTGCGCTTCGAGCGTGACGGCAGCGTAACGGTGTTCACGGTCACGCAAACGCAAGGGCAGGGCCATGAAACCGCGTTTCCGATGATCGTGGGCGAGGTGCTTGGCATTCCGATTGAAAAGATCCGCCTCAAGGCGAGTCTTCCCGACACCAAGTTGATCGGCAATCACACTGGCGGCTCGCGATCGACCGTCGGTGCGGGGAGTGCTTGCTTGCTCGCCGCCCGTCGTGCGCTCGATTTGGCCAAGCGCTATGCCTCCGAAGAACTCGGTGCTGAAATGATCGAAATCCAGTTTGATCATGGCGTGTTCGCGGCCAAAGGCAAATCGATATCGATGGAATCGTTGATTGCACGCTTGGGCGAAGAATTGCCGGAAGGTGAATACCATCCGCTCGATGCGTGGGGCGAGGGCGTGTTCGGTGCAACGTTTCCCAATGGGCAGCACATTGCCGAGGTGGAGATCGATCCGGAAACCGGCGTCATCGATCTGGTGAGCTACTCGGCCGTCGATGATTGCGGCAAGGTGATCGATCACACGCTGCTGGAAGGCCAGCTGGTTGGCGGCATGGCGCAAGGCATCGGACAGGCAATGGGCGAGCACGGCGTCTATGATCGGGAAACCGGGCAACTCCTTGCCGGTTCGTACATGGATTATTGGATGCCGCGCGCCGGATGGTTAGGCGATCTGCATGTCGGTGATAACGGTGTCCCCTCGCCCAACAACCCGCTTGGTGTCAAAGGCGCGGGCGAATCGGGCACCACCGGCTCCATCGCTGCGTTTGTCAATGCATCGCTCGATGCCTTGCGCACCGTCGGGGTCACGCAGATCGAAATGCCGCTTACGCCTGCAAAGGTGTGGAACGCCATCCGTACCGCGCGTGCGAACTAGCTGCTAACCATTCAGAGCCGTACATGGAAAAATTTCTGCTCGTTGAAAAAGACGGTCCGATCGTCACACTGACCATGAATCGTCCGGAAGAGCGTAACCCGCTCACCGGGCACTTCGAGGAATTCGTCGATGCGTGCACCAAGATCAATGCCGATCTGTCGGTGAAGTGCGTGATCCTCACCGGCGCCGGTCCCGCGTTTTGTGCGGGCGGCAATGTGAAGGACATGCGGGACAAAAAAGGTATTGCGTCTGGCACCAGCCGCGAGATCATGGACGGCTACCGCAATGGGATTCAGCGCATTCCGCTCGCCTTCTATCACCTTGAGGTGCCATCGATTGCAGCGGTCAACGGCGCGGCGATCGGCGCGGGCAATGATCTTGCCTGCATGTGCGATATCCGTATTGCGTCGGACACGGCTGTCTTCGCGGAAAGTTTCGTGAAGCTTGGCATCATTCCGGGCGATGGCGGCGCGTGGTTGTTGCCACGGACGGTGGGCATGTCGAAAGCGGCTGAGATGACTTTCACTGGCGATCGCATCGATGCGAAGGAAGCGCTCGTCTGTGGGTTGGTGTCGCGCGTGGTGCCGGCCGCCGATCTTATGAAGGAAGCGCGGGCATTGGCCGGTCGCATCGCATCCAACCCAGGCGTGACACTGCGCATGTCGAAGCGGTTGCTGCGCGAAGGCCAGCATATGCGGATCGACTCGCTCCTAGAAATGTCCGCTGCATTTCAGGCCATTTGTCACTCCACGCCTGAGCATGAGGCGGCGGTGCAGGCGTTCTTTGATGGACGCAGTGGCAAGAAATAACGCTTCCGGGCCACCACCATGGTGTTATTGGAGCACGACGCAAAAGTGCTGGCGTTGGTTCTTGGCCTTCGCGTGCCGCCCGGCGTCATGGCGGAAACGACCGGTTCGATCAGCGCCGACCGATTGCCGCCCGGGCCATGGATCGTTAAGGCACAGGTGCCTGCCGGTGGGCGCGGGAAAGCGGGGCTGATACAGCCGGCCGCCACGATCGAGGCGGTGCGAAGTGCCGTTCAGACGATGCTTGGTGCGACCCATCGCGGGCACATCGTCAAGGGTTGCCGTATCGAAGCGACGGTTGCCGGGATGCGCGAAGCCTATGCCGCGCTGATGATCGATCCGGCTGCGGCCGCGGTACGTGTGATGCTGAGCGCGCAGGGTGGTGTCGATATCGAATCGACCCATGGCGTGGTATCGGAACTCGTGGCGCCCGAAGCCGCCGCTATCGCTGATGCGGTAAGGCGTCTCACGGCCAAATTCAGCCCGAGCATGTGCGCTGCCTTTGCCGACGCGTTCGCTGCCCTGACGCGCATCATGCTGGAATGCGAGGCGACGCTGGTCGAAGTGAATCCGCTGTTCATCGGTGATAACGGCAGCTGGATAGCGGGTGATCTCAAACTCATGATCGACGAGAACGCCTTGGTGCGCCGCCCGGTGCTGGCCGAACTCGTCACAGCACGCCGTTTCGCCTATCCGGAGGCCGCGCTCAAGTTGGCAACCGGATTCGATTACGTCGAGGTCGATGCCGAAGGCACTATTGGGTTACTGACGACCGGTGCAGGCCTATCGATGATGCTGATCGATGAATTGCGCGCGAAGGGGCATCGGCCGTTCAACTTTGTCGATATCCGTACCGGACAATTCCGCGGCAATCCCACCCGGTTGATCCAGGTGCTTTCCTGGATTGCGCGCGGACCCAAGATCAAGGTCGTGCTGGTCAATGTGTTCGCCGGCATCACGCATCTTGGCGAGTTCGCGCGGCTATTTCTGGAGGCATTGGAAGCGGTACCGGATTTGCAGATACCGATCGTTGCGCGCTTGATCGGCAATGGCTTCGATGAGGCGCGCAGCATCTTCGCGAATGAATCCGATCGCGTCATCCTCGAACACGATCTCGACCATGCGATCGAGATCGTGGCGAGCTACACAGTAAGTAAGCCCTGATGCTGGACCTTATTCTCAAAGAGCGCTTGCCGGTCGTGGTCCAAGGCATCACCGGACGCACCGGGCGAGCGCATGCGGTGGCGATGCGTACCTATGGCACGAATGTCGTCGCGGGCGTTGGTCGCGAAGTGGGCAATGTCGAGGGCATCCCGGTTTTTCTGGACTGTGCCGCTGCCGTAGCTGCTACCGGTGCTCTCGCCAGTGTGGTGCTGGTGCCGCCGCTGAATGTGCGTAGTGCCGTGCTGGAGGCGATCGATGCCGGCATACGTTTCGTCGTCTGCGTGACCGAAGGCGTGCCGATTCATGATTCGCTCGCGATCGTGCGCCGTGCGCGCGAAACCGGTACCACCTGGATCGGTCCATCCACCGCCGGCATGGGCATTCCCGGCCGCATGAAGCTTGGCTTCCTGCCCGATGTCGCGTTGCGCGCGGGTTCGCTCGCAGTGATGTCAAAAAGCGGCACCCTCGCTTATGAATTGTGTTGGCGGCTCTCCGAGCGACGCGTTGGCCAGTCGATCTGGGTCGGCGTGGGTGGTGATCCGGTCAAGGGAACGCGATTCGCCGAGCTGTTGCCGCTCTTCGCCAAACATGATGCGACCAAAGCCGTGCTCGTCCTCGGTGAAATCGGCGGCAGCGAAGAAGAGGATCTTGCCGCGCAAATCACTGCGCTACGATTTCAGAAACCGGTGCATGTGCTGCTGGCAGGCGGCAGCGCGCCCGAGGGCGTGACGATGGGTCATGCTGGGGCGATGGTCGACGGCAATCGCGGTACGCTCGTCTCCAAGACCACGGCACTGCGCGAGGCGGGTGCCACCGTATACGCATCGATGGACGCCCTCACGGTAGGTGTCGTCAAGCAAATGAGGTAGGTGATAATGGATTTTCGACTGACTAGTGAACAACGCGGAATCGTCCTGGCCGTGCGCGAGCTCGCGCAAGGCGAGTTCAAGACGCGCGCCCTGCAATGGATGGATGGCACCTTTCCGTGGGAGAACATGCGTGCATTGGGGCGTATCGGGGTATTGGGTGTGGCGGTGCCTAAAGAGTACGGCGGACTTGGCCTCCCGATTTTCGATACCGCGCTCGTGCTGGAAGAAATCGCCAAGGTGGACTATGTGACCGCCATGGCGGCACTCGGTGAGATCGGCGTACAAACGCGAGTCATCGCGACTTACGCGCCTGAATCGATCAAGCGAGCGGTGTTGCCGAAAGTGGCCGCCGGTGAAGCGGTGCTATCGATCTGCATGACCGAACCGCATGCCGGTACCGACGTCGCGAACTATCGGACCAATACCGAAATACGGGGTGATCGGGTGATCGTGAATGGCGTGAAGACGCTGATCAGCCGCGCGCCGGAAGCGGCCATGTTCGTCGTCTTCACCCGCGTCGATAAGCGACCGGGTCGCGAAGGCATTGGCTGTGTACTGATTCCGCAAGGAGCGAAGGGTTTGGCGGTCACTGGCACCTTTCACACCATGGGTGGCGAAAATCTCCATGAGGTGCAGTTTCACGACCTCGAATTGCCGCGCGACCATCTCGTCATCACTGACGATGGCTTCAAGAAACTGCTGAATGCCTTCAACACGCAGCGCTGCCTGAATCCATCGATCTCGCTGGGACTTGCCGAAGGCGCGTTCGATGAAGCAGTGAAGTACGCGCGCGATCGCACCGCGTTTGGTCGCGCGATCGGTGATTTTCAGGGGATGCGCTGGAAGCTCGCTGACATGTTCAAGGATATCGAAGCGGGCCGTGCGCTCTTGTACCGGGCGTGCGCGACGGCCAATCCATTTCCGGACCCGTTTCTGGCGGCCACTGCAAAGGTGTTTTGCAACGAGATGGCGCTGCGTGTGACGAGTGAAGCCATTCAGGTGCATGGCGGCTACGGCTTCACCGATGAATATCCAGTTTCGCGCTTTTATCGCGGTGCGCGGTATGGCACGCTGGGCGGTGGCACTTCCGAAACGTTACGCGATCTGATCGGCAAGCGCATTCTTGCCGAGTTCGATCCGGCGGACGGCGTGATGGGGCTTACCGGCAACATCGAAGAGTGAGTGGTCGGTGAGGAGAACGATCGTCGCTTTGCTGGCAATCATCACGGTGGGATTCATCGGGACCAGCACGGCCGCCCAAACGTATCCGGTCAAACCCGTTCGCCTGATGGTTGCGTTTCCACCGGGTGGTCCGAACGATCTCATCGCTCGCGTGATTAGTCCGAAACTTGCTGAGCTGATCAAACAACCGGTCATCGTCGAGAATCGCGCCGGAGCGGGCGGTGCGATTGCCACCGAAGCGGTGATTCGGATGCCGGCCGACGGCTACACCCTGCTCTTCAATTCGAATGGGGCATTGGCGATCGGACCATTGCTCTCCAATGTTTCCTATGATGTCCTCCGGGACCTCGCGCCGATTGCGCGGATCGCATCGAACCCGATGCTGCTCGTTGCGCACTCCAATGTACGAGCGAAGACCATTCCTGATCTCATCGCGTTCGCAAAGGCCAATCCGGGCAAGCTTAATTTCGCGTCGGCCGGCGCGGGGAGTCCCACTCATCTGGCGATTGAGTTGCTGCAAAGCATGGCCAATGTTCGCTTCACGCATGTGCCCTACAAAGGCGGTGGCCCGGCAATGGCCGATCTGATCGGCGGTCAGGTCGACTACTATTTTGGCGGCCTTACCACGGCGTTGCCGCATGTGAAGACGGGCAAGCTGCGGGCCATTGCGCTGACGAGTGCAGCGCGCTCGGCGGTGGCACCCGATATCCCGTCCATCGCGGAGGAAGGTTTGGCCGGTTATGATGCCTCGATCTGGTACGGCATCCTCGCGCCTGCGGGCACGCCACCGGGCATCATTGAATTCCTGCATGATGCGATTATCCGGGTGGTGCGGACACCTGAGATTCGTTCGCGTCTCATCGAGCAGGGTGCCGATACCCATGAAAACGGTCCGGAAGCCTTCGCGGCGCTCATCAACACTGAATCGGCCAAATGGGCCCGCATCATTCAACAAGCCGGCATCAAGGCAGAGTAACGCGTCTTGCGGTGTTTCAACCAGGAGAGGGAACCATGATCCACGTCGTTGCAGTGATCACAGCAAAACCGGGCATGCGCGAAACCATCTTGCAGGCCTTTCGCGCCAATGCGCCGGCAGTGCGAGTCGAACAAGGATGCATCGAATATCAAGCCGTCGTTGATGCGGACAACGCGCTACCTTCGCAGTCCAAGATCGGTCCGGAGACCTTCATGGTCATCGAAAAATGGGCCACCATGGATGCGCTCAAGACGCATGCAGCAGCGCCGCATATGGCGGCTTACGCGGCAAAGACGCGCGAGCATGTCGCAGTGCGGGCAGTGCACATCATGACGGGGGCCTGAGGATCTACAGCGGCGCAAGCCGCATGAGCAGGCCGTACTTTGGAGATGCTGCGATATGACTCCCGACCTGCATTGCCTCGGCATTGCTGATGCCGCGCAGCTCATCGCGGCGCGCAAGCTGTCGCCGGTCGAGTATGTCGATGCGCTGCTTGTTCGCATCGAAACATTCGACCCGCAATTGGATGCGTTCATTACGGTGACGGCCGACATTGCGCGCAGCCAAGCGCGGCAGGCCGAAACCGAAATCATGTCGAGGCGCTATCGTGGTCCGCTGCACGGCATCCCGTTCGCGCTGAAAGATATCTATGCGACCAAAGGCATTCGCACATCCGGCGGCTCCCGGGTGTGTGCGGAGAACATCCCAAACGCGGACGCCACGACGACGCAAAGGCTTTTTGATGCGGGCGCAGTGCTGCTCGGTAAATTGCAGACCCACGAGTTCGCGCATGGCGGGCCTTCGTTCGACGTGCTGCGGCCACCGGCGCGCAACCCGTGGCATCTCGAACACTTCACCGGCGGCTCCTCCAGTGGCTCGGGTGCCGCGCTCGCGGCGGGGATGGTGCCCGCGGCGATGGGCTCCGATACCGGCGGCTCCATCCGCAATCCTGCGTCGCACTGCGGCATCACCGGATTCATGCCGACCTAGGGCCTTGTAAGCCGCGCAGGCATGATGCCTAACTCCTTTACGTTCGATCACTGCGGCCCGATGGCGCGATCCGTCGAAGACTGCGTGATCCTGTTGCAAGCCCTCGCGGGTTTGGATCCCGCGGATGCGGGCAGCATCGAACAGGAGATTCCGGACTACCGCGCCGCGCTTGCCGCGGGCATCAAAGGTCTCAAGATCGGTGTGCTCCGCCATTATTGGGAAGAAGATGTGCCGGCGCACGAGGATCACCAGCGCGCGCTGGAAGAGGCGATTGGCGTTTTCGCCAATCTCGGCGCGAATCTCGAAGACTGTCGCTCGCGGCCGGTCCGCGACTTCTTCGATGTCAAAGTGGTCATCGCCGAGACCGAGCTTTTTGCGATCCACCAGGACGATCTCATCGCGCGACCCGGCGATTTCGGACGAGACTTTCTCGGGCGCGTGCTGCCAGCCTGCTTGTTTCAGTCCATCGATTATGTGCAGGCGTTGCGCGAGCACCGGCGCCTTATTGCTGCGATCAAGCCGCTTTACGCGAAATACGATTTGCTGCTTACTTGCGGCCTGGGTCCGGCGCCCCGTCTTACCGCGTTCCGCACCAAGAATTTCTGGCAAGGGGCGAACGTATGCACGCCTTCGAACGTCACGCGTAATCCGGTGCTCATGCTGCCCTGCGGCTTTTCAGGTACTGGGCTGCCGATGGGGCTTCAGCTCATCGGTCATCCGTTCGGCGATCGGGCGGTGCTCCGCGCCGGCCATGCTTATCAGAGCGCAACCGACTGGCACACGCGTCGGCCCAATCTTGTGCCAGGCAAACCGCAACCCGCCTTGAACGCGAGCGGCAACGAACCCGGAGTGCCGGAAATCGACGCAGCGACGCAAAGCCACGTCGAAACGATGGCCCGGCGCGCCGGCCTGAAGTTAAACGAACGCCAATGGGCGATTCTGTTCGAGACGGCGCCCTTCGCGATCGCGATGGTCGAGCGCGTTCGTAGGTCACGTGACCGGGCGGAGGAGCCGTCGCTCGTTTTCCGATTCACTGATCGAGCCGGTGGGTAACGGGAGAGGCGTAGTAGAACGCGCCTCGCCCCACTGCTCTGGGGTTTACCCATTTCTCTCAGAAATTCACCATGGGGGACGCGGAGGGAATGAAGGACGCCACCCGAGCGCTCCAACATTGCAACCCGCGTAGGCTGGAAAAGCGGAGCGCATTCCACCGAATCGCGATATGTGCATAAACAACTCGTGCCAGGGTGACAGCCAACTGGTGGAATGCACTTCGTTTTTCTATTGCCCTACGTTTTCACCTCTAAATACCCTTCCGCGCTCTGTCGCCCAAGCTCTGTTCGATCAAGGCGGCGTTCATTCGCACGCCTTCCATGTTCGGATTGACCGCGAGGGCGCGCTTGAAAAATTCGAGCGCCTTTTCCATCTCGCCGTGGTGTGCGTAGATCTGGCCGTACCCGGCGAGCACGCCAAAGTGCACCGGATTGCGTGTGAGTACCTTATGGCAATCAGCCAGCGAGCGATCGAGTTCGCCCATCAGGAAATAGATCGTGGCTCGCTTATTCCAGCCCTCCGAGAAATCGGGTCGTGCCGCGATGATGCGCGCGAAGATTGCCACGCCCGCTTGCATTCGGCCAAGGCCATCGGCAAATTGCTCGTCGATCTTTGGATCGCCGGATCGGCTCCACACGATCCATAGCGCCTGCTCGGCGTAATTGCGGACCACTGCATCGTCGTCGCGCAGCGCCCGTGCGAGCGTATCTGAGTCGGCCATCACGCCCTCTTTGGCGAGTTGAATGATTGCCCGCTTGCGCGCTTCGACATCGGGGCTCGCAAGCGCTGTGAGGGCGTCCGTGCGGTTCGGTTCCTGTGCCGTGATCGGCAAAGCACATAGCAGCGCGAGGGCAATGCTGCCGACGATGCGGGCGAGTCGGTTCAATGTCATGGCGATCACCTTTAGGAAACGCTGATTAAGCTATCGCGCGCAATCAGCGTGACAACATTCTTCAGGGAGTTACGAGGGGCAATGGAGGGGTTGGGGCCCCTTCATCCCCAACAAACCCCCTTGTTCAACTATTCCTTTAGATCTTGAAGGCCTCCAGCGTTTCGCGGGCAAACAGGTCTTCGGGCTTTAACCGCTTCTTCGACAAGCCCTGTTCATGGTGATAGCGAAGGAAGGTATCTAGCACGTGGCGGTTCGGCGCCAAGCCGTAGCTCCACCAGTCGTCGCCCATTTCGCGTCTGGCATCCTCGACATGCGCGGTGAGCCAAGGCAGCATGCCTTTCAACGCGGCTGTCTCGGAAAGATCTTGATAGGTATGCCGTTGTGATTGGACGAATGCCTTATACAAGGACTGCGCGATCCACGGATTGGCTTCATACACCTCGCGACGGATCGCGATGATGTGCATGATCGGAAAGATCCGCGTCTTGCGAAAATAGGCGCGCTCGACGTCCACGTAGTTTTCGAACAGGCGCCTCACATCGGTCGGGCGGTTGTAGAACGTCGAGGGTGCGCGCGCGGTGTGCAGTGCATCGATCTCGCCCGCCGCGATCATTTGTGCAAGGGTATTGTCCGGTCCGATCGGTCGAACCTTGATGGAAGAAGGCAGGTCGAGTTTCAGCTTCTCTTCGCGGCCCAGCTCTTCTTCACCACCGGTCCAATATTCCACGGCGGAGGGCGCCACGCCATACTCATCTTGCAGGATGCCGCGGATCCACACCGGTGCGGTCATCTGGAATTCCGGGGTGCCGATGCGCTTGCCAATGAGATCCTTCGGTTCGCGGATGCCGCTTTTCGTAGACACGTAAATCGATGAATGGCGAAAAAACCGCGACGGAAATACCGGAATGGCGATGAAGGTCGGCTTTTCCCGTTGCAAAGATACCGTGTAGGAGGATAAGGACATCTCGGCGACGTCGAACTCCTGATAGCGAAGCATGCGAAAGAACGTTTCTTCGACCGGTAGCGACAGGCAGTTGAGGTCAATGCCATCGGCCTGCACCGTGCCATCGACTAGTGCGCGGGTGCGATCGTAGTTCCAACAGGAAAAAGTGAGTTTCAGTTTTGCCATGGCTTCAGCCGCCCTTTACGTTTGCCGCTTTGATCACCGGCGCCCAGCGCACGATTTCGGCCCGCATGAATTCGAGAAACTGCTGCGGATCCATATCGTTTGGTTCGATGCCTTCGATCTTCGTTTTCTCGCGCGTTTCCGGATGCACGAGGGCCCTGCGCACCTCTGCGTTGAGCTGATTGACGACATCGGGAGGCATGCCGGCCGGCCCCGAGAGGGAGAACCAAGTGATCGCGGTGAGCGCCGGATAGCCCAGTTCGGCGAAGGTCGGCAGATCGGGATAATCGACAAGACGCTTTGCGCCGGTCGACGCCAATGCACGGGCCTTGCCGGCGCGAACCTGGGTGCCGGCGGTGGTGAGCGTGAAGGCGCCCGCCGAAACATGCCCGGCGATGATGTCCGCCAAGGCCATCGAGGCGCCCTTGTACGGGACATGCGTGATATCGATGCGCGTGGTGAGCTTCAGCAATTCGGCGACGAGATGTCCATGCGTGCCATTGCCGGGTGACCCGTATGAAAGCTCTCCAAGCTTCGCGCGCGCGAGCGCAATGAACTCGGCAAGATTTTTCACCGGCACATTCGGATTGACGATGAACGCGGTCGGCGGCCCGCCAAGCAACGCGATATGGGTGAAGTCACGCACCGGGTCAAAGGGGGCCTTGGACATTTCGGGTGCCAGCACATGCGAGGCGATGCCGGATACAACCAGCGTGTAGCCATCGGGCGCAGCTTTGGCAACCAGGTCCGAGCCGATGAAACCGCCCGCGCCGGTACGGTTTTCGACGATCACCGATTGCTTCAATGCTTCGGTCAGGCGAATCGCCACCAATCGGCCAAGCGTATCGGCGGTACCGCCGGGTGCAAAGGGCGCGATGATCTTGATCGGCCGAGTGGGCCATGCCTGCGCCACCGCAGGCAATACAAGCGCGATCGTAGCGAGCAGCGTCACGCCAAGCATGGTGATGGAGTTGATGCGCAACGTGTTCGCTCGTTCGAGAAAGGATGGGGACGCGATGATAAGCGATCCGCTTCGCTAAACCGCGATGGGTGCCTTGATGAGCGGATGCGGATCGTAGCCTTCGATCGTGAAGTCCTCGTATCGGAAGCCGAAGATATCGGTGACGACCGGATTCAGGCGCATGCGTGGCAACGGTCGCGGCGTGCGCGATAGTTGTTCGCGCGCCTGCTCGAGATGGTTCAGATAGAGATGCGCATCGCCCAACGTATGCACGAATTCACCTGGCGCAAGCCTGGTGACCTGCGCGACCATCATCATCAGCAGGGCGTAGGAGGCGATGTTGAACGGCACGCCAAGAAAAATATCAGCGCTGCGTTGATAGAGCTGGCAAGAGAGCTTGCCGTCTGCGACATAAAACTGAAACAACGCATGGCAGGGCGGCAATTTCATCTTCGGGATGTCGGCCGGATTCCAGGCGGTAACGATATGCCGGCGCGAATCGGGATTCTTGGTAATCGAGTTGACGACATCGCGAATCTGGTCGATCTGTCCGCCATCCGGGGTGGGCCAGTTGCGCCATTGCGAGCCGTATACCGGGCCGAGTTCGCCGTACGCGTCGGCCCATTCGTTCCAAATGGTGACGCCGTTCCGTTGCAGGTAGGCGACGTTGGTGTCACCGGCAAGGAACCACAAGAGCTCGTGAATGATCGATTTGAGATGGACTTTCTTCGTCGTGACGAGCGGAAAGCCCGCCGCAAGATCGAAACGCATCTGCCAGCCGAAGGTCGAGAGTGTGCCGGTGCCGGTGCGGTCGGTCTTGCGGTGCCCCTGCTCCAGCACATGGCGCATCAGATGGAGATATTGCTGCATGAGGCTTTTTCTATCCGGGCTTACTGCTGGATCTCGGTGAGAAGGGCTGCGGCGCTTCGTGGTCGATGTTCCGGGCGTTTGGCGAGCAACCGGTTGACCAAGGGTTGATGGTCTGCCAGCCTTGCGGGTAGCCTGGGTACCGGGCCATGAACATGTTGAAAGGCAAGATCTCCCGCGTTATCCGCAGTGTACGGTGGCCGCCCAGTGAGCATATGGAAAAATACGGCACCGAGACTGTAGAGATCGCCGCGCACATCATGCTCGGCCCCAATGCATTGTTCAGGGCTCATATAAAGCGGTGTCGCGATGGCCGATCCGTGCGGCGCGATGGCCGCGTCGCTCGCGAAGGTGCGCGTGGGACCGAAATCGGCAAGGGCAAGATGCAAGGGGTTGCGAAGCAGAATATTTTGCGGTTTGAGGTTGCGATGAATGACGCCTGCGCCATGGGCCGCTGCAAGTCCGCGGGCGATCTGGGCGAGGAACAGCATGGCGAGATCGGGTGACAAGCCAGACGCGCCGATGCGCGTAGTGAGATCGCCACTTGCGCAGTGCTCCATGATGAGGTAACCCTGCCGTTCACTGAGTGCCTCGTCGTGGACGATGACGATGTTGTCGTGGGCGACGCGACGCAGCGTGCGGCACTCCTCAATGAAGCGCCGGCAAAACGCCGCGTCTTGCAGCAGTGCGGGTTCCGGCATTTTGATGACGACCGCCAGCCCATCGGTCTCGCGTTGCGCGAGATAGAGGGTCCCTGCCGAGCCGACCTGGCGGAGCACCCGATAACCCGGGATGAGGCGTGAAGCGGCGGCTGTCGTCGCGGTGGGGATGCGCTCCTCTTTCGGAACGACCTCGTTTGCCGGTGTATGGAGTGAACGGGATGCAATACCCCGCAATGTGCTGGCCACACCGGCCGGGGACATCGCCAACTTGACGACGCAACCCGCCGCACCGGCATGCTATGCTCGCTCGGCATGCGCGGGCGCATCCGCAGACACCAGGAAGACGGTCGGCGGGAAGCCCGCGCCGGATTGCTGCCACAAGGTGAGATAGGCGATGCCTCGCCATCGCCAGGATGTTCATCCAGCATCAGCACATCGAACGCTTGGCAATAGTCGGCCGAGGGCATCGCTTGCCGCGATGGATCCCAGAACGTCAGCTCGATGTCCGGGATGCCCGCGACGATCAGCTGGGCGATGTAGGAGCGCATTTCGTCGGCGTCATGGATGAGGAGGAGGCGCATAGATCGGTCGGCGTGCTCAAGGCCGGATCATAGCGCGGGACCACGGTCGCGGCCGTACGGCGGTCAGCGAAATCAGGGTCGCGACTGCAAAGCTGATGTAAATGACGGTGAATACCCAATTAGGTGCTTCATAAAACAAGATCCGCGCCATCCAGCGCCCGATGAACGACCGCGGTTCATGCATGCCACGGAGAGCGTCTTCCAGAATGGTAAGTGGACAGGTGATGCCTGCCACCGCTTCGGCGGCGACGATCGCAATGGCGACCAAGTGTCCATAGCGAAACCAGGGATTGCGCACCCATTGCCAGTCAAGTCCCCAGCCGATCCACACGGCCGGCAGACCGAGGGTGACGAACACGGCGATCGCTACATGGAGAACGAGGACGGCATCAACGAGCATGCAACGCGCCGTTCAAGGCTGCGGCCCGGTCGCGATCGGGCGCTCTTTGTTCGCGATCCATTCGCTCCATGACCCAGGATAAAGCTTTGCACCCGTCAATCCGGCAATCTCCATCGCCAGCAGGTTGTGGCAGGCCGATACACCCGAGCCGCAGCTATGGACGACTGCGCTTGCAAGCCGGTTGCCAAGCAGCGCGGTGAACTCGGTGGCAAGTATCGCGCTCGATTTGTACCTGCCGTCTGGCCCTAGGTTGAGGCCCCAAAAGCGATTGAGGGCTCCGGGGATGTGTCCGGCCATCGGATCGACGACTTCATTCTCGCCACGGTAGCGATCGGCGGCGCGCGCATCGACGACTTGGAACATCGCCTTGCCGCGGTCCTGCATCAGTTGCTCCGCACCCACCCGCATTGCATCCCGAATGCGCGGTGTAAATTGCTTTGGCGTTCGCTGTGGGATCGTCTGACTGGTCGGCAGCCCTTCGCGTGACCACGCACCGAATCCTCCATCGAGCACGGCGACCGCGTCATGGCCTAACCATCGCAGCATCCACCATAGTCGGCTCGCCGGCATGCAACCTTGCGCATCGTAGGCTACGACCTGTTGTGAACCATCGAAGCCGGCCCGACCAAGGCGTTCGGCAAAGGTCGCTGCACTGGGCAGCGGATGGCGTCCATTGGCGCCGTTCTTGGGCGCGGCCAGATCATCATCGACCGACAGGAACACCGCGCCCGGGATATGTCCGCGCGCATAGGCGGTGGTCCCAGCAGTCGGATTCATGAGGTCATAGGTGCAGTCAAACACCAGCCACGACGGATCGTCGAGGTGCTGTCGCAGTTCATTGGTGCCAACGAGCGTCGTGAATGCCATGTGATGCTCCTCGCATGCCGTCGCGACGGACAATCCATCGTCAGGCGACCGTGCCGCGCGCAAGAGGTGAGGACCCTAAAGGTATGGACCTTAAAGGTATGGACCAAGCGCCCGGCGAATATACTCGTGAAAGTGCACCATGCCATCTTCCAGCGGCGATTGGTACGGACCGGCATCGTTTTCACCGGCCAAGTGGAGCGCGCGACGGCCACGGTCCATGAGCTTGGCGATGTCATCATCTTCGTCGGCGGTTTCCATGTAGGCGGCCCTTGCCGCATCGACGAACTCCCGTTCGAAGAGAGCGATCTCTTCCGGATAGTAGAACTCGACCACGTTGGTGGTGTGGGTCGGTGAGCGCGGGATGAGCTGGCTCACGATCAACACATGCGGATACCATTCCAGCATCAGATTCGGATAGTAGAGCATCCAGATCGCACCCTTGTCAGGGGCTTTGCCGTCGCGGAATTTGTTGACGGCATCATGCCAGCGCTTGTATTTCGGTGTGCCGGGAGCCTTGAGCCCGTTATTGACGCCGACGACCTGCGCAGAGTAGGCGTCATTGAGTTCCCACGACAAGTCATCGCAGGTGACGAAGCCGCTCAGGCCAGGGTGGAACGGCTCGACGTGGTAATCCTCCAAATACACTTCGAGGAAGGTCTTCCAGTTCTGGTTGAACTCGAACACCTCGACATGATCGAGGCGAAAACCGATCCAGTCGAAATCGGCCGCGCAGCCAAGGCGGGCGAGATCCTTCGCGACATCACGACGCCCATTGAAGAGCAGGCCGCGCCAGTTCTGCAACGGCGCTTTGCGTAGCGATACGCAGGGGTTCTCCGGGAAGTGGGGCGCCCCAAGCAGCTTGCCTTCCAGATCGTAGGTCCAGCGATGCACCGGGCAAACGATGTTCTCGGCGTTGCCTTTGCCTTGCAGCATGATGGCTTGCCGATGGCGACAGACGTTCGAGATGAGCTCGACGCCTTGCGCATTGCGGACCAACATCTTGGCGTGATCGGTCCAGGGCAGCGTGTAATAGTCGCCCAGCTCGGGCACCATCAGCTCATGGCCGACATAACCGGGACCCTTTGCGAGCAAATGCTCCTGTTCAAGTGCGAAGACACGCTCATCCGAGTACCACGAGACGGGGAGCTGAGGCGAGCTGCGGCCGAGCTGCGCTGCGTTAAGTGGCATATTGGACATCAGCTTCCCCGCCTCCTTGATGCAATGACAAGGGTCTACAAAAACCGCGGCGATTCTACCCCGGGCCCCGTGTTCAGGGTCGATGATTCGCGACCCTATGCGTCCATTTCAAATACAGTCTCTTGTATGCGGTTCCATTGACCCCCGTCAAGCCATGATTGACCGGTACCTAGCCCTCGGCTATCGTTCGGGCCTTGTTGTTGGTATTGCAACTGTTACTGGATTGCTCCCTCCCTTCTCGCGCCATCGTGTGCAACACTTGAATCAGGCATGGCCAAGTCCGCTGCAAAGGCCGGTACCGACGAGGCACCCGCTAGTTTCGAAGCCGCACTCGAAGAGCTGGAAGAGCTAGTCGGGCGCTTGGAAACGGGCGAACTGCCTCTTGAGCAGGCGCTTGCCGCGCACCGGCGTGGGCTGGCGCTCGCCAAATACTGCAGCGAGAAGCTGGCCCGTGCTGAAGCCGAGGTCAAAATTCTCGAGGGCGAACTGCTGAAAACGCTTGCCGTTGACGACGCCGGTGACGACACTGCCAAGTGATCTGCCGTCCTGGATGGGTGCCATCCGGACGCGCATCGAGGCGGCCCTCGCCCATACATTGCCGGCGGCGGACCGCGCGCCGACCCGCCTGCACAGCGCAATACGTTACGCCGTCCTCGAAGGCGGCAAGCGGGTGCGGCCGTTGTTGGCCTTTGCGGCAGGCGAGGTGGTGATTGCCCCCCCGGCGCGGCTGGATGCGGTGTCGTGTGCGCTCGAGTTCATCCATGCGTACTCGTTGGTCCACGACGATATGCCATGCATGGACAACGACGTACTGCGGCGGGGCAAACCGACCGTTCATGTCGAATTCGATGAGGCTACCGCGCTCCTGGTGGGAGATAGTCTGCAAACGCTCGCATTCGAGGTTCTGTCGCAGGTAGGCTTATGCGAAAATGCAGCCGTTCAGCTCGACATGTTGAGCACACTTGCGATTGCGAGCGGGACGCACGGGATGGCAGGCGGTCAGGCGATTGATCTGGCCGCTACCGGCGTGACGCTCACATTCCCGGAATTGGAGTTCATGCATATTCACAAGACCGGCGCACTCATTCGTGCGGCAGTGAAATTGGGCGCCCTGTCAGGTGAACGCCAGGATCACGCGGTGATGCACGCGCTCGACCAATATGCCAAACACATTGGCCTTGCCTTTCAGGTGGTGGACGATTGTCTCGATGCAGAAAGCACGACCGCAACACTTGGGAAAACGGCCGGCAAGGATGCCGTGCAAGGCAAATCGACCTATGTTTCCGTGTTGGGTCTGCCGCGCGCCAAAGCGCTCGCCGAAGAGCTTCGTCAGTCCGCTCACGAGGTCTTGCTGCCCCTTGGTACGCGGGCCGCTCGCCTGGGCGCCTTGGCGGATTTTGTCGTCAGGCGGCAGTTTTGATGGAGCCTCTACGCCCGTATCTTGGGCTTGCCAATTCAACAGCGGACCGGAACGTAACGGTGCGAGACCATGTCAAATCTTGATCTTACGTTTGGCGGAGTGCCTACGGAGCGCGGCGCGGCGCCAACCTACGAGCCTGCTACGATGAAGTACGACTTGTTGCAAACGATCAACGAACCGGCCGATCTGCGCAAACTCGATCGACGGCAACTTACGCAGCTGGCGGACGAGCTTCGCGAGTTCGTCATTGAATCAGTATCGACGACTGGCGGCCATCTCTCGTCCAATCTCGGCACAGTCGAACTCACCATCGCGCTCCATTATCTCTTCAACACACCGGACGATCGCGTGGTGTGGGATGTCGGGCATCAGACCTATCCGCACAAAATTATTACTGGCCGTCGTGAGGCAATGAAGTCGCTCAGGATGATGGGCGGCATCTCGGGTTTTCCAAAACGCACCGAAAGCCCGTATGACGCGTTTGGCACCGCACACTCCAGCACCTCGATCAGCGCTGCGCTTGGCATGGCCCAGGCGAGCAAGCTGAAAGGCGATCATCGCAATGTGATTGCGGTGATCGGCGATGGGGCGATGTCGGCCGGCATGGCCTTCGAGGCAATGAACAATGCGGGTGTCATGGACACCAATCTCATCGTCATCCTCAATGACAATGAAATGTCGATCTCGCCTGCCGTGGGCGCATTGAACCGCTATCTCACACGATTGATGTCGGGGCCTTATTCCGCCGCGCGCGCTGCCGGCAAGAAATTGCTGGGTGGTCTGCCGCAGATCACTTCGCTCGCACGGCGCGCCGAAGAACATGTCAAAGGAATGATGTCACCGTCAACCATGTTCGAGGAGTTCGGCTTTACGTACTTCGGACCGATCGATGGCCACGACCTCGATTCATTGTTGCCGACTCTGCGGAACATCAAGGCGCAACAGGGGCCGCGTTTTCTGCACGTCGTGACGCGTAAAGGCCAAGGCTACAAGCTGGCCGAGGCCGACCCGGTGCTCTATCACGGTGTTTCGAAGTTCAAGCCCGATGCCGGGATCGTGTCGGTGAAGACCGCGCCGTCGAAGCCCACTTTCACGCAGATCTTCGGTGATTGGCTCTGCGATATGGCTGCCAAAGACGCGCGCCTTGTTGGCATTACGCCTGCCATGCGTGAAGGCTCGGGCCTGGTCAAATTCGAGCAGCAGTTTCCCGCTCGCTATTTCGATGTCGGCATTGCTGAACAGCATGCGGTCACGTTTGCCGCTGGATTGGCTTGCGATGGCATGAAGCCGGTGGTGGCGATCTACTCCACATTCTTGCAGCGAGCTTACGACCAACTCATCCACGACGTCTGCATCCAGAATTTGCCGGTCATGTTCGCACTCGACCGTGCCGGGCTGGTCGGTGCCGACGGCGCGACCCATCATGGCGCGTTCGATCTTTCGTTTCTGCGCTGTCTGCCCAATATGACTGTGTTCGTGCCGGCCGATGAAAACGAGTGCCGGCAGATGCTGTTTACCGCTTTTCAACTCGATACGCCAACGGCCGTCCGCTATCCGCGCGGCTCTGGCATGGGTATCGCGGTCGATCAGGCGATGACCGCACTCCCCATCGGTAAGGGTGTGGTGCGCCGAGAAGGCAAACGCGTGGCCATCCTTGCGTTTGGCACGCTGCTGAAAGTGGCGCTGGAAGCGGGCGATCAGTTGGACGCCACCGTCGTCAACATGCGATTCGCCAAGCCGCTCGATGCCGCTCTGGTCGACGCAATGGCCGCGCGGCATGACCTGATCGTGACACTTGAAGAGAACGTCATCAACGGCGGGGCGGGCGGTGCGGTGGCTGAAGTGCTGGAATCCCGCGGGCGTCAGGTGCCGATGCTGCTGCTTGGGCTGCCTGACCATTTCATCGACCATGGCGAGCAGGGCCAGTTGCTGGCCTCAGCGGGCCTCGACACCGGATCAGTGGTCGCTCGCATCCGTACGCGCCTGGCATCCGTGCGGCCGTAACAGCTCTTTACCGCGCGCGCCGCCGGCGGGAAGCGCTGGGCGCAGTGCCCTGTTAGAATCGCCCGGACCTAAACTCACTTCTGCGTTCAGCGATGAGCGCTCCGAGAACCGTTGATGAACACTCGAGATCGCCATGCCGTGAACGCGGCCATCCCAGACGTGCAAAGCTCGGCGGACCGGCGCCAGATCGCCGTCAACAAGGTGGGAATCCGGTCGATCCGGCATCCGGTGCAGATTGCTGAGCGCGCAGGCGGGGCGCAGCACACCATCGCCTTGTTCAATATGTATGTCGCACTGCCCCATCAGTTCAAGGGTACGCACATGTCGCGCTTCGTCGAAATTCTGAATGCGCATGAACGGGCCATCTCGATCGAATCGTTTCGCGCCATGCTGAAAGAAATGGTCAAGCGCCTCGATGCGGAGACCGGTCATATCGAGATGACCTTTCCGTACTTTGTGAACAAGGCGGCCCCGGTCTCGGGCGTAAAGAGTCTCATGGACTACGAAGTCACTTTCATGGGCGACATCGTGAACGGGCAGGAAATGTTCACCATGCGCGTGGTGATTCCGGTGACCAGCCTTTGCCCCTGCTCCAAGCAGATCTCCGAGTATGGCGCACACAATCAACGCTCGCATGTCACGATTGCCGCACGGACCAAGCGGATGGTCTGGATTGAAGAACTGATCGAATACGCCGAGCGACAGGCCTCGAGCGAACTCTATGGCCTCTTGAAGCGGCCCGACGAAAAGTTCGTCACCGAGCGGGCGTACGACAATCCGAAGTTCGTGGAGGACATGGTACGTGACGTCGCCGCTGAATTGAATGCCGACGATCGCATCGAGTGGTATGTGGTCGAAAGCGAGAATTTCGAGTCGATTCACAATCATTCCGCCTACGCCCTCATCGAGCGCGATAAGAACAATCCCGCGTAATTTGCGTTGGCTGCAGAGGCGTGTTTTGCGCCTGATCGAGTCGGCGCGTGCCGGGTGTCACTGCTTGCCCGCGTTGTGCCGTTAGAAGCGTTTGGTCATGATGAGCGTATCGCCATCATGTTGCATTGACGTGCGGGAGAGGAAACTGTTGCCAAGCAGCGGCATCGTGAGGCCACCATCCAACACCGTGACATCGACATTGTTCAGCGCAATGCCGCCGATCGACACCGTATCGAGCTTCACTTTCCAGACGATTCGCGAGCCATTTGCGGTATTTGCTCGCCCGGTTGGTGCGCTCAGGTAGTCGATGCCGAGGCGGCGGGCATCCGTCGCCGAGATTTCGATCATGGTAGCGCCGGTATCGACCATGAACTTGATCGAGCCGCCATTCACCTTCGCGTCCGCGAAAAAATGGCCACCTTCGGCCACCTTGAGGACGACTTTTTCTTCACTTGCGGATTGGGTTGATCCGACATACTGGCCAAGGCGCAGCACCTGCCGTTTGCCGTCGATCTCAAAGGTCGCGCTGTCGGCCCCGACATTGATGAGTTTGATCCCATCTTCGGTGCCTTGGCCGATGCTCATCATTTTGGCGTGCCGCCATTGATCGATACCACGGCGCGCGTTTGAAAGAGCCCCACGACATTCACCGTGGCCGCATACGAGGCGGCACCCGATAGCGAGCACCAGATGGCGACCAAGAGCGCTGCCAATTGGTTGGAACGGTCCGTCGGTGTGCGCAGATCTTGCAGCTTAGAATGCCAATCAGGCTTATTCATTGCATCTTCCCCAAGATGAAACCAGTTGCCATTTACCAAACTGCATCGGCCGATGGGCCCGGGCAGTTCGCCCGATATCTCACTAGCCGAGCGATCCCGTATCGCGTCATTCGGCTGGATGCGGGCATCGCTGTTGAAACCGAACCGCGGGCCTTCTCCGGAATCGGCCTCATGGGCGGACCAATGAGCGTGAACGATGACCTGCCGTGGATTCCTCCACTCGCTGCGCTCATCCGTCGGGCGATCGAGACGGATGTTCCGGTGATTGGACATTGCTTAGGCGGCCAGCTGATGTCGAAGGCGCTTGGCGGGCAGGTCACGGCAAGTCCCGCAAAGGAAATCGGCTGGGCCACGGTGCGCATTGAAGAGGGTGCCGCCGCGCAACATTGGTTCGGCGATTTGCGCGCATTCACCGCGTTTCAATGGCACCAGGAAACGTTCTCCATTCCGGCTGGCGGCGTGCGCATCGCGACGGGCGACCATTGTCCCAATCAGGCGTTCAGCGTTGGTACCAGGCACCTCGCCATGCAATGTCATGTGGAGATGACGGTACCCACCGTCAAGCGCTGGTGCGATGAGGGCGAAGACGAAATCGCACAGAGCCCGTCACCAGCGGTGCGGCAGCGCGCCAGCATCGAAGCGGACGTCGATGCGAAGGTGGCGGCGCTTCGCACCGTTGCAAAGCGCCTGTATGACAGGTGGGTGGAAGGGCTGGTGCGGTAGGATTCGCGCCCGGAATTGTGACGTTGGCAAACGAGCTCGGCAATACAGACGGACAACACCAAGAACGATCCGCAGCGGATTCGCCAAAAGTTGAATCATCCTGTCCTCGACGCAGACGGACACTGGCGCGAATTTCCGCCATTGCTGGTCGACGCATTGCGCCGGATCGGCGGACCGATCGCCGCCAACGGATTCGAGGCGGCCGTCGGTGGGATGAATTCGCGCAAGGCTGCAACGCCTGGTCCGCATCGCAGACCACGATCCGCCTGGTGGCTGAACGCGGGTAACACGCTCGATCGCGCCACCGCCGTCCTGCCCGGTTTGATGCACCAGCGGCTTGATGAACTCGGCATCGATTTCATGGTGGTGTATCCGAGCTATGGGCTCCTGCTCCTTGGCATCGAAGATGACGCGGCCCGCCGCGCCGCCTGCCGCGCCTACAACGTCTTTCAGGCCGAGCAGTTCGACGGTTTGTCGCGACGCATGGCACCGGTCGCCGTCGTGCCGATGCACACGCCTGAAGAAGCCCCGGAAGAGCTCGACCATGTTCGAGCGCTCGGGCTGAAGGTGGTCACCTTGGGCAGCATGATGCGGCGAGTCAATCCGACGGCGCTGACCGACACGAGCACCGCGCGGCACGCCATCTGGCACGACACGTTGGCGCTGGATAGCAACCATGACTGCGATCCAGTATGGGCAAGATGCGAGGCCCTTCGCCTACCGGTTACTTTTCATACGCCAGGCACCGGTTCCGGATTTCGCGTATCGCCCACCAATTTTATCTACAACCACATCGGCCATTTTGCCTCGACCGGCGAGGCGGTTTGCAAGGCGATGTTCCTAGGTGGCGTGACCTATTGGTTTCCCAACCTGCGATTCTGTTTTATGGAAGGCGGTGTCGGCTGGGCCTGCACTTTGTATCGGGACCTCGTGGGTCATTGGCGCGTGCGCAATCTCGAAGGCGTGCGCCGCACATCGCCTGGCAACCTCGAGACGGATCTATTTATCTCCTTGGTCGAGAAGCACGGCGGGGTGGCGTGGCGCCGCTACCTGCCCGAGCTGCAAGCGCATGCCGAAGAGATCGGCATGCAACTGACCATCGGCAGTACCGAGCCGCCTCCGGAACCCAATGACTTCGCCGCATGCCGCATCGAGCGTGCGGAAGACATTCGCGATGCATTCGTTCCAAACTTCTACTTTGGATGCGAGGCGGAGGATGCCGTGAGCGTCGCCTTCGACACGCGGAACAATCCCTGCGGTGGTCGGATCAATGCGCTGTTCAGCTCCGACGTGTCGCATTTTGACGTCCCCGATACGCGGGGCGTCTTGCCGGAAACCTATGAGGGCGTCGAAGAGGACATCCTTTCAACGGCAGACTTCAGGGATTTTGTGTTCGCCAACGGGGTTATATTTCTGGGTCACTTGAATCGTGAATTTTTCGATGGCACCGCGATTGCCGCTGAAGCGCGCCAAGTGCTCGCCGCAGAGGGCAACGGTCAAACGATTTAGGGAGCAACGCGGTCGCATCGAACAGACCAAAGCCAACCGGAAAAGATTACGGAGACGCGCTTGAGGAAAAAATCTTTCGTCTACGCGATGATTGCATTAGCCATGATGCTAAGTTGGGCGGTGGCGCATCCTCAGGAGTATCCGACCCGGCCGATTCGTATCATCGTTCCCACCGGCCCCGGTGGTGCACCGGATCTCATTACCCGCCTCCTCGCACAGGACATTTCGATCGCGCTCGGCAAGGCCATCGTCGTGGATAACCGTTCCGGTGGCGGCGGCGTTGTGGGGGGTCCAGAAATTCCTTCGCGCACCGGCCGATGGCTATACGTTTTTCATGCCCGATTCAAGTCAGTGGGCGGTACTGCCCGCGCTACGCTCGCAACTGCCCTATGACACGCTCAAAGATTTCGCACCGGTGGGGCTGGTCTTCACCTCAACGCTTTTCATCGTTGCCTTGGATACGTTCCCTGCCAACAGCGTTGGCGACTTCATCACTCTTGCGCGCGCCAATCCTGGCAGCCAACAAATCGCCTCGATCGGAACCAGTGGACTGCTCAATATCTTCGCCGAGACCTTCAAGGCGTCGTTGGGCTTGGACATGACTTATGTCCCCAACAAGGGCGGTGCCGATTTGATGGCCGCGCTGCTGCGCGGTGAGGTGTCCGTGGCAGTGATATCGACCGCATCCATTTCTTCCTATGTGAAGACTGGCAGGATGCGACTTCTCGCGGCGGGCTCCAAAGTACGCGCCAAGTTTGCGCCGGACGTTCCCACGATCGCAGAGGCCGCCGGGTTATCGGATTTTTATTTTGCAGGGCAATGGGGCTGGTGGGGCGATCCGGCACGCCACAGCCCATCATTGAAAGACTATCTGCTCTACTCATCAAGGCCGCGTTACAACCGGATATCGCAGCCTAGGCAGCCGCGATTGGCATCGAGATGACCCCTACATTCCCCGCGCAAATGGGCGATCTCATGCGCAGCGACTTGAAGAAATTTGCGCAGACGATCAAGATCTCCGGCATCAAGGTCGACTAGGTCGGCATCGGCAACAAGAACCCGCTTGATGCAATGGAGGATCGCTTTGCCATCGGGAATTCGCTTTACGACGCGGGTCTCGCTTGTGCTGCGAGCACCGGCGCCGCGCATTTTGTGTGGATGGCCAAGGCTAATCAGCTGTATAACCTGGAGCAGGGCAGAGCCCCATGGAGGGTTCGAGATCGACGGCACCCATTTCGATGGGATCCGCTCGATTGGAAGGGCGGGCAATGCAGTGCGCGCTTTCCTGGAAAAATAGCGTTCGACCTCGTTTCACCCATGCGAGCGCCAGTACCGCTACTGGTCACCCGTTGCAACAAACAGTGGCAGCGCTTCTTTCCTGTTGACGTCAGGCCCGCCATTCAATGCCAAATCCGCAAGATCTGAAAACCATTGGGCTCAAGGCCACGGCACCGCGACTGCGGATCCTTGCGCTCTTCGAGCGTACTCGCGAGCGTCATCTTTCAGCGGAGGACGTCTATCAGAAGTTGGCGGCCGAAGGGCTTGACCTCGGACTCGCAACGGTCTATCGGGTACTTATGCAATTCGAACAAGCCGGGCTGCTCCGGCGCTTGCGGTTCGAATCCGACAAGGCGGTCTTCGAACTGAACGATTCATCCCACCACGATCACATCGTGTGCCTCCAGTGTGGCCGTGTAGAAGAATTCTTCGATGAAGAAATCGAGCGGCGACAAGAGGCGGTGGCGGCAAGCCGAGGGTTTCGCATCCACGAACATTCGCTTTATCTCTACGCGGATTGCACCAAGAAGGATTGCCCACACAATTCTCAAGGAAGCGCCGATTAAGCTATTCCGCGTTATCAGCGTGCTCAAATATTCAGAGAGTTACGAGGGGGCGGGCCCCTTGTTCCGTGATTCATAAGTATCACTACTCGCGGTCATGGCGCTGGTGTCGGCGATGCCACGCGTTACATCGACGATCCGGGGCGGCCTCGCGGGTAACGTTCCCAACGTTTGTGTTGGAGAAGGTCGGTAAGCCCGCTCGCCCCGATCGGAATGGTTTCGGCCCCGGAGGTACGACCGATCTCGGGCCCGTAGAATCCGCTAATTAGTACCGCAACGGCGAATCTTTCGGCACCGATCGAGCTTGGCTGATATTGCTAATGAGAATCATTCGCATTATATTCGAGCCTCCTTGAACCCGATCAGCCATCGCCATGATCAAAAACTTCCATTTCCGGCGCTCTCTTTGCGCCGCCATCGTCGGCCTTTCGTTCGGTATCGCGACTGCATCCGGCGGCGCCGAGCACGAAATACTGTTGACGATTAAGGACCACCGCTTTTATCCGGCCGACTTGAAGGTGCCAGCCAATCAGAAAATCAAACTAATGATTCACAACCGGGACGCCACCACCGAGGAATTTGAAAGCCACAAACTCAATCGCGAGAAGCTGATTCCACCAGGCGCCAAGACTCTGATTTACATCGGCCCGCTGAAGCCCGGCCGCTAGAGTTCTGGGGCGAATTTCATGAGCGCACTGCGGGGGGTTGTCGTCATCGCCGAGTAGCCGTCCAACGTACCACTGAAGGGCCTCCATCCATGTTTGCTACTGCATTGATCGTCTTCCGCGAATCGCTTGAAGCGGCGCTTTTCATCGGTATCGTCGCCGCGGCTGGAATGCTAGGCGCCGTCGGACTGGCGGCGATGGCCGAGTAAGTGGGCGCCTGGGGCAATGGCATCGGCCAAGACCTCGTCAATGTGGGGATCTTGTTCGTGGCACTGTTGATGCTGGCTTGGCATTGCATCTGGATATCGACGCATGGTCACGGCATCGCGCGAGAGGCACGCAAGTTCGGGGCTGCGGTGCGGGTCGGTGACCGCGCGCCCTTTGCACTCATGATCGCGGTGGCGCTGGCCGTACTGCGCGAGGGGGCCGAAACAGTCATGTTCGTCGCCGGCTCGGCCACCGGTGCCGGCACAAGTGCCCAAGCGCTGAGCCTTGGCGTAGTGCTCGGTTTGGCTGCGGGTTCGCTTCTTGGCACACTAATTTATGTCGGCCTCGCACGCATTCGCCCGGAGCGACTGTTTGCCGTGACCAATATGTTGATCATGCTGCTTGCCGCATCAATCGCCAGCCAGCTTGCGTGGCTTCTTTTGCAAGCGGGTCTGGTCGACCTTTGGTCAGAATCAGTTTGGGACAGCTCGGGCTTACTCACCAACGATTCACCGATCGGCGCGGTGCTACACGCTGTGATGGGCTACGACGCGCCCCCGCGGGCCTGCAGGTCGCCTTTTACGTTGCCGCTTTGATGCTGATCACCTGGGCCACTCGCTGGGTGGGCTATCGCCGCGACCGTCGAATACCGCAGTGCGAACTTGAGACCATTTCTGCCAACCAGATCCAGAGGTCGCCATGCAACACGCGATGACGATTAGGACGTTGGCCGTCCTCGCTTTCTTGATTCACTGCGGGCCTGTTCATGCTGCGCCCAACGATTATGTCCGCATGCCGAACGTCGAATACGGTGAGAAGGAAATCGACTTCAAGTGGGGCGCCGCCAAAGCCCGCGACGGTAGCAGCGCTACCGCTACCGCCTTGGGTCTGGGCTGGGGCGCCACACCCTGGTGGTTCACCGAGGTGTACGGAAAGTGGCGTCGCGACCCGATTGAAGGCCGGCGCTTCGATGCCTGGGAATGGGAGAACCGCTTCCAGCTCACGGAAACCGGCCGCTATCCGGTCGATGTCGGACTGTTACTCGAAATCGAACGCCCGCGCGCGCGGGCCGAAGGTTACGAACTAACCTTTGGACCGTTGCTGCAGTGGGAATGGGGTGCCGTGCAGGGCAACCTGAACTTGCTATGGCAAAAACATGTGCGTGCCGACGAAACGTCCGACACCGAACAGCATTATCAATGGCAATTGAAATGGCGCGCCACACGAACCTTGGAATGGGGAGCGCAGGGCTTCGGCAACCTCGGCCGCTGGGACCATTAGACACCGGCCGCGCAGCAGGAGCACCGCCTCGGACCGGCGTTGTTCGGGAAAATAAAGACGAGTGCGCGGCAGGCCTTGAAGTACAACGTGGCATTGCTGTTTGGTACCAACGAAGTGAGCGGGCGCGCGACGTTGCGTGTGCAAATCGAATACGAGTTCTGAAACGCGCGTTAATAGAAGAGGCATAGACCTTCGCCCTGGCTTCGCGGTGTCAAAAGAGGGGTAAGCGATTCCAACAGGAAGGTCGGTTAGCGTCCAATGGCATTGGGCTCGTCTGCGCATTAACGTCGGTGAGACGCTTTCGGCTATCCTGCGCGGCACATAGCGCGGGTCGGAACCGCGTCAACCCGCTACGCGCCGGCGGCTGCACCCCGGCATGGCGTCCTCTCCCATCTATAGGAGTTTCCCTTGATTCGTCGCCTCCTTGCATCGATTGCCGTCGCGGCCGCGAGCCTCGTCACCCTCAACACTGCCAGCGCGCAGGCTTGGCCAATGAAACCCGTTCGACTGATTGTCCCGTATCCGGCCGGTGGCCCGATCGATGTCATGGCCCGCGCACTTGGCCAGCGCCTCACCGAGGTGTGGGGCCAGACGGTGCTGGTCGAGAATCGCTCCGGTGCGAACGAAGTGATCGCCGCCGAACACGTCGCGCGCTCCCCTGCGGACGGCTACACGCTGTACCTCGCTTCCGAGGCCCCCTATGCGCTGAATCAATTCCTGTTCGCCAAGCTGCCGTATGACCCGGTAAAGGATCTCGCGCCGATCATGCGCGTCGCCACCGCAAATATGGCGCTTGCGGTCGGCAACCATCATCCGGCCACCAACCTTGCGGACTTCCTCGAGTCTGCGCGCAAGAACCCGGGCAAGGTGAGCTACGGCTCCGGTGGCATCGGCGGCGCGCAGCACCTTTCGGCGGCATGGCTCTGAAGCATCGCGAACGTCAACCTGAACCATGTGCCCTACAAGGGCCTCGCGCCCGCGCTGCAAGACATCATGGGCGGGCAGATCGACGGGGTGTTCGGCGCGCTGTCGGTGATCGGACCGCTCGCCACCGCTGGAAAGGTGAAGGTGATGGGTGTGTCCGGCGGCGCCCGCGCACGTCTCTTGCCCAACGTACCCACCTTCGCCGAACTGGGCTTCAAGGACTACGAAGCGAATTTCTATATGGGCCTTTCCGCAACCGGTGGTACGCCCGCGGCGGTGATCGACAAGATCTCGAAGGATGCGCGCCCGATCGTGCTCTCGGCCGATTTTCGCGAACGGAACATGAACCGCTTCGCGTTCGAGTCGGGGGGGCGATACGCCGGCCGAGTTCGCTGCTTTTGGTGAAGGACCGCGAACGGCAGGCGCGGTTGGTGAAGATTTCTGGCGCGAAACTCGATTGAAGGGCCAGATTTGGGCAACGCTCAAGGTGGGCGCGGGGCTGCACATTATTAAGAGGACAACTCAGGGGGCTCGATGAATATTAAGCGGCCTCCGCGTGGAGCCTGACCCCCAGCGCCCGCGCGACCTTTAGAACCGTAGCGAAGCTGGGATTGCCGCCCGCGCTCAAGGCCTTGTACAAACTTTCTCGGCTCAACCCGGCATTGCGCGCGACTTGGGCCATGCCCTTCTCACGAGCAATATCTCCTAGAGCGCGAGCGATGCCCGCGATGTCGTCCGGGGCCTCCGCAAGCCAAGCGTCGAGGTAGGCAGCCATAGTGCCATTAGGGACGCTTCCATTTTATTTCCCAGAATATCGTGGTCTGTCCCTATTTACTCCAATAAATCTATCTCGGGGGGCGTTGCCTAAGAAATCTCGCCGCCTTGGTTCCCCGCTTCGCTAATCCCTAAAATTCCCAAACTGCACCGGTATCTCCGTCACCTCTTTCCGGACATGCTGGATCGCTGTTTGCAGGTCGTCTTTCTTCGTGCCTGCCACGCGCACTGCATTGCCTTGAATGGTTGCAGTCACTTTTAGTTTCGCGTCTTTGATCGACTTCACGATCTTTTTCGCCATATCGGATTTGATGCCATCTTTCACTTTGATCGTCTGCTTCACTTTGCTGCCGGCCTTCTCGATCGGCTCGTGTTCGAACGCGCGCACATCGACGTTCCGTTTGGTGCACTTGTTGATGAAAATTTCCATCATCTGCTTCACCTTGAAGTCGTCGTCGGCGTGCAAGATGATCTGCGCTTCGCTTTCTTCGATGCGGGCGTTTGAGCCTTTGAAGTCAAAGCGGTTGGTAATTTCTTTGTTGGATTGATCGACCGCATTGTGCAGCTCGACCTTGTTCACTTCGGAGGTGATATCGAACGAGGGCATGATGGCTTGGTCGCTAGGTGAGAAGGGGAGTCGATTATAACGGAGGGGTATCCCGTGTCTTCGCACGATCGATCGGCCAGACGAGAATCAGGACGCCCGCCAAGGTGCACAATGCGCTGACAACAAAGGCGGCTGCGAAGCTGGTGCCGGCGGCGATGGGGCCTAGTACCAGTCCGGTCCCCGAAATCGCGAAGGTGGCCCCGGTGATCCGCCCGACTTCCCCGGGTGGTGCAAGGCGTGCGATTTCGGCGAGGAACACGCCATTCCAACCGCTCACTGTCACGCCGACGATGAAGCTTGCCGCCATCAGAGCGACCATCGGAACCTTGACGCCCAAGCCTCCCAGCACCGCCAAGCCGATGGTCATGATGACGCCAAGGCCCATCAGCAATACGTGCGGCGGCATGTAGCGGCCGGAAACGACGCCCCAGATGATGCGTCCGATCAATCCGCCGAATTGGCCGATGGCGAGCACTGAGCCTGCAACGGCCAGCGACAGTCCACGTTCATCGACCAGAAAGCTCACCAGGAAAGCGTTGAAGCAGACCTGCGCACTGACAAAGGCCAGCGCCGACAAGGTCATGCGGCGCAATCGCGTATCGCGCCACGCTGCAACGACGGCTTGCTACATTGAGCCCGCGAGGCGCGCCGATGTCGTTGCAGACGCGGTGTCGAAGCGGGTGCGGGCAAGTTGCAGGGCGAACGCCCCGACCAACAGCGTGACCGCGACGCCCCACATTGCCCAGCGCCAACCGATCTGCGCCAATAGGAATGGGAACAGCACGCCGCTCAGGATGCCGCCGAACTGAACGCCGGTCTGCTTGAGCGAAAAAACCAGCGGCTGGTCTTTGAGTGGTGACAGACGCGCCAGCAATTGCGAACTGGCAGGTGTTTCGATGCCATGCGCCAAGCCGATGAGGATGGCAGACAGAGCCAATGATGAGAGCGTGCCGCTGCCACCAAAGACCAAGCCAAGCCCGCACAGCACGAGGCATATTTGCGAGACGCCGATTGCACCGAAACGATTGATAACCTTGCCGGCGGCAAACGAGGTGATGAGCGAGGCGATCCAATGAATCGCTGAAAACGTGCCGACCCAGGTGGTGTCCACCGCGAGATCAGCCGCGATGGCCGGTGCCAGCACCGGAACGCTGAACGGGCTCGCCGCACATGTCATCATCACCGCGTTGAGCACCAACGCGGCGAGCAGTGCCTCGCGCAAGTTAGCGGCTGGCGGCGTCAAGCTTGCGATCGCGTTCGGTCCTTGGAATTTGAATGCGGCCGGCGGCGAGCTGTCCGGCGAGATCGTCGATGGTCGCTAACACGTTGGCCGGTGCATTCGCGGCGGTGACCAAGCGCACCATTTCCGGATAACGCAGTCCGTAGTAACGGATCAGATCGCCACGCCAAATCGAATCTTGCATGTCCTGCCCGAGCCGCATGATCGCAGCGCCGGTGTCGGCGACGGCACTAGCAACGAAGAACGATGGATGGGTGGCGACCCAATCGCGTCCCTGGCCGATCAGACGTACGGAGTGTCCGCGCACTGCTTCGACGACGGTGGTGGTCGAGCCGGTGACGAACAGATGATCGGCGCCGGTGCCAATCTGTGCTATCGCCGCTCGGCCGATCGCGTCCGTATCCAGGGCTGCGGGCATCGCTGCATCGAGCACGTGGATTCTGGCATTCGTCGTCCTTGCACCAGCGGTGAATGCGGTGTGCAACGCGATGGCATCGTCGCGATCCTTGGTCGAGACATGACCGAGGACGCCTGATTTTGAAAGCATCGCCGCCGCGCCACCCGCCAGCCATGCAGACTGCTCATCGCGCACCCGGTAGATCGCCAGATTCGGACGCAGCCGGTCGCCTTGGATCTGGGTAAAGCGCTTACGTGGAAATTCCCAGGCGGCACGTTGCACCGCTTCGCTTGCTGCGCCGCCATGCACGACGATCATGGTCGCCGGGGATGTTGCCAGTTCACGTAATGCATCGAGCACCGCCGTTCGATCAGAACCAACGCCATCGAGCATGCGAACGGGAATGCCGAGCTCGCGCGACATACGCTGTAAGCCAAGAGAGCCCTGTTCATCAAAGTCGCCATCCTTGATGCGACCGAGAAACAGGGCAGCGATGGGTCCCCGTTCCGGGCCGGCAAAGCTTCCCTGGCAGGCTGCGACGAGCGGACTTGCGGCGAAGGCAGTGAGCAGGCGACGGCGTTGCATGGACGGCAGCGTCTTCGAGGTGTCGGTCATCCCGCGCGCCCGCTCAACTGCCACGATAGGTCGAATACGACCACGGTGTGCAAAGCAGCGGCACGTGATAGTGCGCGCCCGGATCATGGATGCCGAAGCGAACCGGGATCTGATCGATGAAGGGCGGCTTGGTCAACACCGTGCCGCGCCGCCGAAAGTAGTCGGCCACATGAAACGACAGCTCGAATTCACCTACGCGCATGTCTGTGTCTTGCAATACCGGCCGGTCGGTGCGGCCATCGGCATTGGTATGCAGTGTCTTGACCAATACGTACTGTCCGTCGCGTCGCTCGGAAAAATCGATGCGCATACCGGCGGCCGGCTGACCGTTCGCAGTATCGAGCACATGCGTGGAGAGGTGTCCCATGGTGAATTCGTTCCAGCGTTGAAGTGCGCGTCGTCCCCATTGTACGGCACGCTTATAATCGTTTTGCCATTGCCTCCTGGGAAACTATCGATGATCAACCCCCGCCGCATTCTCGATCATGCCGAGCAGCTTGCGCGCTGCTCCGAGCAGGCCGATGGTCTCACCCGTATTTGCTATAGCAAAGAGGCGAGGGCGGCGAACGCGCTGGTGCTCGAATGGATGCGCGAGGCGGGCATGGCCGCGCGGGTGGATGCTATCGGCAATGTGGTGGGTCGCTATGAAGGTGAGCGGCCGGAACTGCCTTGTCTCATGTTCGGCTCGCATCTTGACACCGTTCGCAATGGCGGCAAGTACGATGGCATGCTGGGTGTGATCTCGCCGATCGAATGTGTGCGTGCCCTCCACGAAGCGGGGCGACGTTTGCCCTTTGCGGTCGAGGTGGTTGGCTTTGCCGATGAAGAGGGCGTGCGGTTTGGGTCGACCTTTCTTGGCAGTCGAGCGATTGCGGGGACGTTTGATCAGTCGGTCCTCGATATCCGCGATCAGGGCGGCATGACGATGCGGGAGACGATGATCGCATTCGGGCTTGACCCTGCCGCTATTGCAACCGCCGCACGTCGCCGCGAAGACGTGCTCGCGTATGCGGAGATCCATATCGAACAAGGCCCGGTGCTTGAAGCCGATGGTCTGCCGGTTGGGGTGGTGACGGCGATCAATGGCTTCACACGCAAGCACGTCACGATCAAAGGCATGGCCGGACACGCCGGTACGGTGCCGATGCGGTTGCGTCAGGATGCGCTGGCGGCCGCGGCGGAATGCGTGTTGGCGGTCGAGCGCATTGCATCCGGCGAACCCGATCTGGTCGGGACGGTCGGCCGCATTGAAGCGCTGCCCGGCGCGATCAATGTCATTCCGGGCGATGTGCATTTCACGATCGATATCCGCGCACCGCGCGACGAGCAGCGACTTGCCGCGGTCGAAAAAGTGGACGAGGCGCTCCGATTGATCGGCATGAGACGCAAGGTTGCCATCAAGATTGAGGACTTGCAGGCCACCGTCGTGGCCCAGTGCGCGCCCTGGTTGATGCAGCAGTTAGACGATGCGGTGGCCGCGGATGGCATTCGTGTCATGCATCTGCCAAGCGGTGCGGGCCATGATGGACAGGCCATGCATGCGCTCGCCGATATTTGTATGTTGTTCGTGCGCTGTCGTGGCGGCATCAGCCACAATCCGGCCGAATCGATCACCGAGGAAGATGCCGGCATCAGCGCGCGTGTGCTGGCGCGGTTTATCGAGCAGTTTCGTCCGGGCGGTTAGCGGGGGGGCGCAGGTCAAGCCAACAAACGCGTTGCCGCAAAGAGCGAGAGATCGAAGGTAGGGCGCTTGCCGTCCACCAGATCGGCGATCACCTCACCCACCACCGGCGCGAACTTGAACCCATGTCCTGAGCACACACTGGCAAGGATCACGTTGTCATACCCGGGATAGCGATCGAGGGCAAAATGCAAGTCGGGCGTATCGGTGTAGAGACACACCAATGAGGAAAGAAGCGGCCCGTTGGCATTGGGCATCCGACGTGTGAGGTAGCCACGCACGATGTCCACATCACCGGCATGCACGGTGCGATCAACGGTGTCGACGTTCGTGTGCTTTGGCCCTGCATAGTGCCGTCCCACCTTAAGGCCGTTGCCAAGATCGGGGATGCCATAAAAGAAATCACCACCCGCTTCTTCCAGACAGAAGATCGGCAGCTTATCGGCACGAAAGAGCGGCGTTTGTTCGCGCGGTTGAAGGTGCAGCACCACTTGCCGTTCAATGGTCAGATTTGAGCGAAGTGCTGGTGCAAGTTCGCCGAGCCATGCGCCGGCTGCAAGCACCAGTTTCGCGGCACGGTAGGTCGCCCGCTCGGTCGCAACGCTTACGCCATCGCCCGTCGCCTGCCACGACCGAACCGCTTCGCCGTATTGAAGGATGGCACCGCGCGCGGCTGCGAGGTCGAGAAACGTTTGCACACATGTCTCCGGATACAAGACCCCTGCATCGGGTTCGTGCACCGCAACCATGTCGGCGTCCAGCTGAAAGACCGGGAATCGATCGTGCATTGCCTGCTTTGACAGGATGGTGTGCGGCAGCTCGTGTTGCCGTGCGCTTTGCAAGGCGCCGCTTACCAGGCCGCTTTCGGGATGCCCGATCATGAGTCCGCCGGTTCGCGTCATCAGCCGAGCTTTTGCGCGGGCTTCGAGTTCAGACCACAGCTCATACGATCGTTCAATCAATGGTACGTAGGACGGATCCTCGTAATAAGTCTTGCGAATGATGCGCGACTCGCCGTGATGCGAGCCGAAGGAATGTGGCGGGTGGTGCGCGTCGAACCCCAACACGCGCTGTCCGCGCAGGGCGAGCTGGAGCGTCGCCGATGCACCCATCGTGCCAAGGCCCACGACAATGACATCGAACTTATCCATGATGATTCGCTGCAATCCAACGTGCGATGAGCGCATCGTACCGCAGTGCTTCGTCCGACAAATGCGGGTGATCCGCACGCATCTTTCGCTCTTTTGCCAATCAGGCGAGAATCCGGGCCGTACATCACGGATGGAAAGCCATGGTAACGAAGCAGACGACTGCGTCCAGCGCGGCGAAGGCGGCGCGTAAGGCGAACGAAAAACCCGCTGCGTATCCGCGCGATTTGGTCGGCTACGGCCGCACGCCGCCGCACGCTGCTTGGCCGGGTGGCGCGCGCATCGCGGTGCAATTCGTTCTCAACTATGAAGAGGGCGGCGAAAACAACGTACTGCATGGCGATCCCGGCTCGGAGAAATTCCTCTCGGAGATCATCGGTGCGGAGGCCTATCCGGCGCGCCATCTGTCGATGGAGTCGATCTATGAATACGGCTCGCGGGCCGGTGTGTGGCGGATCCTGCGGGAATTCGAGCGCCGCGGCTTACCGATTACGGTGTTCGGTGTATCGATGGCGCTCGAACGCCATCCGGAACTCACCCAAGCGTTGGTCGAACTCGGCCATGAAATCGCCTGCCACAGCTGGCGCTGGATTCACTACCAGAGCATGCCGGTGGCTGAGGAGCGCAAACACATCCGGATCGGCACCGAGATCATTCGTCGATTGACGGGTGGTCAATGGCCGCTTGGCTGGTATACCGGGCGCGATAGCCCCAATACGCGCCGCTTGGTGGTGGAGCACGGTGGCTTCGAATATGACTCGGACTACTACGGCGATGATCTTCCGTTCTGGGTCGACGTCGCCACCAAAAGCGGCATGCAGCAACAGTTGATCGTGCCCTATACGCTCGATGCCAATGACATGCGCTTTGCCACGCCGCAAGGCTTCAATACGAGCGATCAGTTCTTCGCGTATCTGCGCGATTCCTTTGACGTGTTGTATGCGGAAGGAGCGGAGTTGCCGCGCATGATGTCGATCGGCATGCACTGCCGGTTGCTGGGGCGACCGGGGAGATTACGGGCACTGCAGCGGTTTCTCGATCATATCGGTCGATACGATCGCGTCTGGGTGTGCCGGCGCATCGATATCGCGCGGCATTGGCGGGCGAGCCATCCGGCTAAACCCTAACGGGTTCGGAATTCTCGCGCCCATCGTGATCGTCCGGCCGATGTGGTGGCTCGGCTCGCGGCGCTAGACGATCGTCACCGTGACATCGCCGACACCAGCGATGACAGCGCGTACGCTGCCCTTTTGGATGATCTCGAGGCCGGTGCATGAACCCGTCGTGACCGCATCGCCCGCGGTGATCGGCGTGCCGCGCAGGGCGCAATGATTGGCAAGCCAGGTGAGCAATCGCTGCACATTACCTGCCGAATTGCCGCCGGTTTTCTGTACGATGCGTTCACCATCGACCCATATTTCTGCATTCACCTGCAGCTGGTCGATGGTGGGCAGCACAGCGGACGCGGGCCCCAGGATGTACGCACCGTTGTTGCCGAGATCGGCAGTTTGTTCGAGCGCGGATCGGGAACGGAAATCGACATAGCGCGAATCGGCGATTTCAATGCCGGCATGCACGCTCGCTATTGCCGCAAGCACCTCTTCCACTGCATACGGGCGACTGGCACGATCGAGCGTGGTGCCGAATTTGAATGCGATCTCGCCTTCAATGCCGACGAAATGAAACTCCGCGGCCGACAGGGTTGGTCGCCCGGTGTAAATCGATCGTGCCGCCAGCGGCGCGCGCCCCGGTATGGCATCCGGCGTTGCGGCGCCGACCTTCCAGCCGCCGCGCCCGCCCATGCGGATCATCTGCCCGTCTTGGATGGTATGTGCCTCGTCGAGCGTTTGTGGCATCGCATCGGCGGGCAATGCGTCCAGCCATTTGCGCGCACGACGCGCCGCCATCAGGACTTGCACGGCCCGATCGAGTCGGGCGCCACCATCATCGCGATTCATTGGGAAATCCTCGTATTGTCGCGGCAAGGATGCGGCGCGTGACGAGCCTATGTACCACAATCAGCGCGAAGCACGGTAACCACACCCAGCGGATTTCGGACATCAGAACCTCAACGCCCTCCCATTGCAGGAATTCAAGGCCGATCGGCGAGACTTGAATGGGGTTCCAGGGGAAGAAGAAGCGTGCTTCGGTGATCGGCCAGAAAAACGCGATGCCCGCCCCGCCATCGGTGCAAGCATCCACCACCCCGTGGGAGGCGGTACAAGTCGAGAGAAACAGAAAGGATTTCCATCTGTTGCGATCGAGGCGCCGATGCGGCGTAAAAAAACGCGTCGCGATGAATCCAAGCACGAGCGCGAAGGCAATCGAGTGAGTGAACCCCCGATGTCCGATGATGTGCCAGTCTTCATATTGCGTGTAGAACGCGACGAAGTCGATATCGGGCACGATCGACAGCAGGCAGCCGATCGCAATCGTGCGCGGAGGCATCCCGGTCAGACGCCCAATGGTCAGGGCGACGATCGGATGCGAGAAGATCGTCGCCATGGATGCTTAGCGGCGTCGTTTTTTTGCGAGGTTGCCGGCGATGCGCAAACGCAGCGCATTCAGCTTGATGAACCCGCCCGCATCGGCCTGGTTGTAGGCGCCGCCATCATCATCGAAGGTCGAGATGGCCGGGTCAAACAGTGAATTGGTCTTCGACTCGCGGCTCACGACGAGGACCGTTCCCTTGTAGAGCTTGAGGCGCACCGAGCCATTGACCGTCTTCTGTGAGCCGTCGATCAGCGTTTGCAGCAGCATCCGCTCCGGACTGAACCAGTAGCCGTTGTAGATGAGGCGTGCGTAGCGCGGCATCAGATCATCTTTCAGCGCAAGCACTTCGCGATCCATGGTAATCGACTCCATCGCCCGGTGTGCTTTCAACATGATCGTGCCGCCGGGTGTCTCATAACAGCCGCGCGATTTCATGCCTACATAGCGGTTCTCGACGAGATCGAGGCGGCCGATGCCGTGCTTCCCGCCGATGCGGTTCAATTCTGCGAGCATCTTGGCCGGCGTGAGGCGTTTGCCGTTGACCGTGACGATATCGCCCTTCTCGTAGCCGAGCTCCAGCATTTCGGCGCGATTGGGCGCTTTCTGCGGCGATGCGGTAATGCGCCACATCGATTCCTCCGGCTCGAACGCCGGGTCTTCCAGCACGCCGCCTTCATAGGAGATGTGCAGGAGGTTGGCATCCATTGAATAGGGTGCGCCACCCTTTCGCTTTTTGAAATCGACCGGGATCTTGTGTTGATCAGCGTACTTGAGTAGCTTGTCGCGGGACAAGAGATCCCATTCTCGCCACGGCGCGATGACGCGCACATTCGGCATCAGCGCGTAGGCGCCGAGCTCGAAGCGCACCTGATCATTGCCTTTGCCGGTAGCACCGTGCGAAATCGCATCGGCACCGGTCTTGCGGGCAATCTCCACCAGGTGCTTGGCGATCAATGGGCGGGCGATCGATGTGCCGAGCAGATATTCGCCTTCATAGACGGCGTTCGCCCGAAACATCGGGAAGACGAAATCGCGCACGAATTCTTCGCGCAGATCTTCGATGAAGATGCTTTTGACGCCGAACATCTTCGCCTTGCGGCGGGCCGGTGCGAGTTCTTCGCCTTGTCCGATGTCGGCGGTAAACGTCACAACTTCGCACTCGTAGACGTCCTGCAGCCATTTCAGGATGACAGACGTATCGAGGCCGCCCGAGTAGGCGAGCACGACTTTCTTGATGCGGTCTTTGTTCATCGGGGAGAAACCGTTATATAAAGGATTGAAATGCAGTGCGGTCAGGCGACCCGACCAAGCACCAGGTATTCGAGCAAGGCTTTTTGCGTGTGCAGCCGATTCTCGGCTTCATCCCAGACCACGCTTTGCGGGCCGTCGATCACTGCGGCGCTCACTTCTTCGCCGCGGTGCGCCGGCAGACAATGCATGAATAGCGCCGACGGCTTGGCGCCTTGCATCATGTTGGCATCGACTTCCCAGTCGACGAAATCGCGCTTGCGCGCGTCCGATTCGCCTTCGAAGCCCATGCTGGTCCAGACGTCGGTGGTCACCAGATCAGCATTCTTCACCGCATCCATCGGATCGGTGAATTCCTCATAGTGATTCGAGTTGTAGATGCCGGCCCGCTCGGGTTCGACTTCATAACCAGGCGGAGTGGAGACATGCACGTTGAAATCGAACACGGTGGCGGCCTGGAGCCAGGTGTTGCAGACGTTATTGGAATCGCCGATCCAGGCCACGGTCTTACCCTGAATCGAGCCGCGATGCTCGATGAAAGTGTAGATATCGGCAAGGATCTGGCACGGATGATATTCGTTGGTGAGCCCATTGATCACCGGCACGCGCGAATTGCGCGCGAAGCGCTCGATGATTTCTTGTTCAAACGTGCGGATCATGACCGCATCACACATGCGTGAGATAACCTGCGCGGCGTCCTCGACCGGCTCACCGCGGCCAAGTTGTGAATCGCGCGTGTTGAGGTAAATCGCCGCCCCGCCGAGCTGATGCATGCCCGCCTCGAATGACAGGCGGGTGCGGGTCGACTGCTTCTCAAAAATCATTACCAGAGTGCGATCTTCCAGCGGCCAGTATTTCTGGAACGACTTGAAGCGCTCCTTGATCCAGCGCGTGCGTGCAAATAGGTAATCGAGCTCTTCGCGCGAGAAATCCTTGAATTGCAGAAAATGCTTGACCGGTTTCACTTGCTCAAAAACTTTTTGACGACGGCGCTGACACGTGCGACCAACTCGCGCGATTCCGCTTCGTTGATGACCAAGGGCGGCAACAGCCGGATGACGCGATCGGCAGTGACATTAATCAACACGCCGGCTTCGAGCGCGAGATTGACCAGCCCCCCGCATGGGCGATCGAGTTCGACGCCGATCATGAGACCCATGCCGCGCGCCTCCACGAAGCCCGGTGTGCCACCGAGCGCCTCACGGAAGCCATTTCGGATCACTTCGCCCATTTTGGTCGCGTTGGCGAGCAGGCCTTCATCTTCCATGGCGGCGAGCGTGGCGATGCCGGCACGACAGGCAAGCGGCCCGCCACCAAACGTCGATCCGTGCGTGCCCGGCTTCAGAACATGGGCCGCCTTGCCCGCTGCCACGCACGCACCAATCGGTACGCCGGAGCCAAGCCCTTTGGCGAGCGTCATGGCATCGCATTGGATGCCGGCATGCTGAAAGCCAAACCATTTGCCGGTCCGCCCGATGCCGCACTGCACTTCATCTAGCATAAGGAGCCAGCCTTTTTCATCGCAGATCTTGCGCAGAAATCGTACGTATTCGATATCGGCGACATGGATGCCGCCTTCGCCTTGCAGCACTTCAACCAGGATCGCGGCGATGTTCGGATTTACGTCCGCTGCTTGTTTGATCGACTGGATATCGTTGTACGGCACGCGCACAAACCCTTGCACGAGCGGCTCGAACCCGGCTTGCGCCTTACGGTTGCCGGTGGCCGATAGCGTGGCAAGCGTGCGGCCGTGCCAGGCGCGCTCCATCACGATAATGGCCGCGTTGTTATTGCCGTTTTGATGCGCGTAATAGCGGGCGAGCTTGATCGCCGATTCATTGGCTTCCGATCCGGAGCTGCAGAAAAACACTTCTTCCATCCCGGACAGCGCGCAAATCCGATCAGCCAGCGTCTCCTGGTTGCGCACGCCGTACAAATTCGAGGTATGGATCAGCTTGCCCAACTGGTCGGTCAAAGCGGCCGTGAGTTTTGGATGCGCATGGCCAAGTCCGGACACCGCGATGCCTGCCATCGCATCGAGATACTTGCGGCCGGCCTCGTCCCAAATCCAAACGCCTTTGCCATGACTGAATGTGACCGGCTGGCGCCCGTAGGTATTCATCACATGGGAGTTGGACATGCAAGTTCCTTTTGAGGCCGGAGCTTGGTTACTCGCGGACGCTGTTGATCTTGGGCCGGCATCCTAATCACCGCTCGCATTGGTGCGCTGAACCTTGCGGTCGCCACGCGGGCCGACGGTCGAATTTGTTGCACCCGGAGAATCCAATCCCGTCGCTTTGCTATCCGCGACGGCGGAAAACGTCGCAACATGCTGCATCAAAACGCGAACGGCGACCCGGGCCGCCGTCCTGAAAACGGCCCAAATAATACCACGCGCTTGATGTTAAACGGCTTTTAGCCGCGCCCCCCGGAGGGGGGCGCGGCGAGGGGGTTCAGCGACCGAGGGTCCGTAGCAGCGGTCCGCTGCCGGGTTGGCGCTGCGTGTCGGGCAGCTCTTCGCAGGAGATGATTGTCGATCAGTAGTACATCTGTCCGAGTTTGCGCCGGGCGTCGTCCTGATCGCGTCCGTGAATGACGATGTGATCCACCTGCAAGCCCTGCGCGGTGCGGATATGAAACCGAAAGCGCGTGAGCCGCCGGTTCCAGTTGATCGGTCCGGCCAGGTCCGTCATGAATGGTGTCTCCAAATGCGTCATCACAGTGGCGCCTAAGGTGATGGTAACGCCGACCCCGCCGTCGCCAATGACCGGCTGGAGCCTCACCGGCGACGTTGGTCGCCCGCTGATGCCCGGCGGCCGCGGCAGGCGGCAACGCTGATTTTTAGGCGTCAAGGGATGGCTTGCTCACGCCAGGATGTGACTCGATTGTCCATCGGGTCGTCACATGCATTGCCTGCAATGCGCGAGCCCACTACACTCCGGGCCAGTCAAAACAGACGTCGAGTAGCGTTTGCCCTCTTTTATCGCCGTTGTGGTTCTCCTCATTGCGCTTGCTCCGGCCGCCTGGTCGGCATCGCCTGCTCCACCCATTCGGTCGAGCGCCGCAATGGTGATCGATGATGAATCCGGGACCGTCCTCTATGCGAAGAATCCTTCTACCGTGCAGCCGATTGCCTCGATCACCAAACTCATGACGGCAATGGTTGTGATCGATGCCCAACTTGATCTGCAAGAGCGGATCGAAATCACCGAGCAAGACAAATCCACAATCAAATGGTCGAGTTCCCGATTGCGCGTCGGTACCGTGATGACGCGCGATGATTTGTTGCGTCTTGCGCTCATGGCCTCCGAGAATCGCGCCGCATCGGCTTTGGCGCGCACTTACCCGGGCGGTGAAGAGGCCGCGGTGGCCGCGATGAACGAAAAGGCCATGCGCATGGGGCTCTCCAGCACGCGCTTTGACGATCCCACCGGACTCTCAAGCGGCAATGTCTCGACGGCGGCCGACTTGGCGCGCTTGGTCCAATATGCCCGTCGCTATCCTGTCGTGAGCGAATATTCAACGACGCATGAGCACACCGTCAAAACAAGATTCGGGCCGTCGGTCTTTGCCAATACGAATCGTCTGGTGCATACGAACAGTTGGAATATCGATCTGTCGAAGACCGGTTTCATCGTCGAGGCGGGTCGTTGCCTCGTCATGCATTTGAGTATCGCGGCCAAGCCGATGACCTTTGTGTTCCTCGATTCATCGGGCCGCTTCACGCCTTTTGCGGATGCGAATCGCATCAGGGATTGGCTTGATCCCAGCTTTACCGGCCAAAAGAAATTGAAGTGATGGATAACCCGAAGCCCTCTGCGAATCTGCCTGACGGGACCGTTCAATACTTTTCGCATCCAACGGCCACGGTCGGCTTTCGGGATGATGTGTTACGCGGGCTTGCCGCCCCGCAAAAGGCGATTCCACCGAAGTATTTCTATGATGAGCACGGATCGGCGCTCTTCGAGAGAATCTGCGCGCTGCCGGAGTACTATCCGATGCGCACTGAAATGGCGATCATGCAAGGCAACATCGGGGCGATCGCCGAAGCCCTTGGCCCACGCTGCGGATTGATAGAGTTTGGCTCGGGTGCATCGCTCAAGACATGCATCCTCATCGAGCAGCTGCAACCGCCGGTCTATATTCCGATCGATATCTCCGAATCCGCGCTGCGCGCTGCTACCGCGACGTTGGCGGCTCGCTATCGGTGGCTCAACATTGGCGCGGTATGCGGCGACTTCACCCACCCCATCAACATGCCTGATTTTGGCGCGGTAGAGATACGGCGGAAGGTGGCGTTTTTCCCCGGCTCGACGATCGGCAATTTTACCCAGGAGGAAGCGCTCGCCTTTATGCGCCTCACCCGTCTAATGGTCGGCAAGGGTGGTGGCCTCTTGATCGGCGTCGACTTGAAGAAAGCCAAACCAATTCTCGATGCTGCCTATGATGACGCGCAGGGCGTGACCGCGCTGTTCAATCTCAATTTGCTTGCCCGTATCAATCGGGAACTGGGCGGTGATTTTCGCCTCGACCAATTTTGGCATCGCGGGTTCTACAACGAGCTGCTCGGGCGCATTGAAATGCATTTGGAAAGCACCTGTGCGCAGACGGTCCATATCGGGGCGAGCGCCTTCTCATTCCGTGCCGGTGAGACCATTCACACTGAAAATTCCTACAAGTACACCATCGATGAATTCCGATCGATCGCGCGTACCGCCGGATTCCGGCCCGACAAGGTCTGGGTGGATGAGAAACGCATGTTTAGCGTGCATGCGATGGCCGCGGTCTAACCGCTATAGCCGATCGCCGTCGAAATCTGGTCTGCCGCGTTTTTCACCAGGCTTGCCCACTCGGGCTTCAGTCGTTCGGCCGGGGCAGAAACCGACAGTCCGGCCACCAGCAGGCCAGTGTCGTCGAAGACGCCTGCACCGATGCAACGCACGCCGATTTCGGCTTCTTCGTTGTCGAACGCGTAGCCCTGTCGCTGCACCGTCGCGAGTTCAGCCTTGAGCGCGTCGACCGATGTAATGGTATTGCGCGTCGAGCCGGGTAACCCGGTGCGCAGGGCGTACTCTTCGATCTGATCGGTGCGATCCGCGCTCAAGAAGAGTTTGCCCACCGCCGTGATATGCAAGGGGGCACGCGCACCGATGATGTTGACCACCCGCATCATCGAGCGGCCGCTCGAAGTCCGTTCGACATAGACGATTTCGTCATCCCGGCGGACCGAAAGATTGACCGCTTCACCAATCGACGCGTGCAGGTCGCGCATGAAGGGTAGGGCGCGCTCCCGCACCGACAGCCGCGACTTCACCAGATTGCCGAGTTCAAGCAGTCGCATGCCGAGGCGATAGCTGCCCTGATCGACGCGTTCGACCAGCCGGTCGGCAATCAGCGCGGTGAGAATCCGGTGCGTGGTCGACGGATGCAGTCCGGATGCGAGGGTGAGTTGCTTAAGACTCACCGTGTCGGCCGCCTGTGCCAGGACATCGAGCAGCTTGGTCATGCGCTCGATGACCTGGATGGAGCTTTTCGACTCGCTGCTCGTCATGGTGTTGGTCTAGCTGGCCCAGAATGGGTGATTTTACGTCACGATGCCATGCTAACCGGGGGGGCGCGTCGGGTGCGCCGAACGAATCCTGCTACCATCCCGGCCCGCTACGTACTCTGCGTACGACGAGGTTGCCAATGAGCGCTCCATTGAATATCAACGCCCCGCGCTTCTGGCGAACGGTTGAACGGTCCGATGCGATCGGTATCGGGCGCGCCGGCGGCTTGCAACGCGTGGCTTTGTCCGATGACGATAAGATCATGCGCGATCAATTCGTCACCTGGTGCAAGGAAGCGGGCTACGCGGTGACGGTCGATCGCGTCGGCAGCATTTTTGCCCGTCGCGCGGGTGAAGCGCCCGACTTGCCGCCGGTGGTGATCGGTAGTCACCTCGATACGCAGGTCAATGGCGGCCGCTATGATGGCGTATTGGGGGTTCTTGCCGGGCTGGAAGTGCTGCGCAGCCTCGATGATCAGCGCATCAAAACCAAGCGTGCTGTCGAAGTCGTGTCTTGGACCAATGAAGAAGGTGCGCGCTTCTCGCCGCCGATGGTGGCAGCGGGTGCGTTTGCCGGCGTGTATCCGGTTGATTGGGTGCTCGGCCTTAAGGACGACGATGGCATCGGCTTTGGCGACGAACTGCGACGGCTGGGCTATGACGGTCGCGCGCCGGTCGGTGGCCGGCCACTCGATGCGTACTTCGAGTTGCATATCGAGCAAGGCCCCGAACTATGGGAACGGAACATTCCGGTGGGTCTGGTGACCAAAGGTTATGCGGTGCGTGGAACGGTGGTCGAAGTAATGGGTGAGACCGCGCACACCGGACCGTGGCCGATGGACAAGCGCAAGAACGCGCTGGTCGGTGCGGCGATGCTGGCCGTCGCCGTCAACGATATCGGCTGGCAGTTTCATGCGAGCGCTGGCAAGGCAACGCCTTCGCGCCTCGTGGCCTGGCCAAACAAACCGGGCATCCTGTCTGATTGGGCGCAGGTGACTTGCGATTTTCGTCATCTCGATCCGCAATCCGCCGATCAAATGAAGGCGTTGATGCTGGCGCAGCTGCCCGAACTTGCCAAACGCGCGAACGTCGAATTCAAGGTGGTGCAGGAATGGGTGTTCGGCAATGAGCGCTTCGATCCGGCCTGCATCGGGCTGCTGCGTGAAGCGTCGTCGCGCCTTGGCGTGCCGTCCATCGACATGGCAAGCCAGGCCGGACATGATGCCTATCATGTCAGCAAGGTCGCACCCACCGCGATGATCTTCACGCCTTGTCGCGACGGCATCACCCATAACAACCATGAGTTTGCCGACCTGGAACGCACCTTGCCCGGGGTCAATGTGTTGTTGAATGCAGTGGTCGCACGCGCCAACAGAGTTTGACTGCGCAGTGAATTTCGATCTCTCCGGCGAGCAGCAGCAAATTTGCGAAGCGGTGGGCCGCGTATGCGCCGCCTTTGGCGATGATTATTGGCTCGCCAAGGACAATGACGGTGGCTTCCCTCATGATTTCCATGCCGCTTTTGCCAAAGCAGGGTGGCTCGGCATCGCGATGCCGACCGAATTCGGCGGTGCCGGATTAGGCATCACCGAGGCGGCCATCATGATGCAGACCATCGCCTACTCCGGTGCGGGCTTCTCGGGCGCCTCGGCGATTCATATGAATATCTTCGGCCTGCATCCGGTCGTGCGATTCGGTACCGACGCGCAAAAGCGCCGCTATCTGCCCCCACTCATTGCCGGAACCGATCGGGCCTGCTTTGCGGTGACCGAGCCCGATGCCGGCCTTAACACCTTGCGCCTGAAAACGCGCGCGGTGCGAGACGGTGATCGCTACCTCATCAATGGGCAAAAGATCTGGACCTCCACCGCCCAGATTGCCAACAAGATTCTCATGCTGGTGCGCACCACGCCGCTGGAAGAGGTGACCAAAGCAACCGGTGGCCTGACGCTTTTCTACACCGATCTTGATCGGCGTCGCATCGAGGTTCGTGAAATCGCCAAGATGGGGCGAAAGGCTGTCGATAGCAATCAGCTCTTCATCGACAATCTGTCGGTGCCGATCGAAGACCGCATCGGTGAAGAAGGCAAGGGATTCGAATACATCCTGCATGGCTTCAATCCCGAGCGGATTCTCATTGGCGCCGAATCGGTTGGGCTTGGGCGTGCGGCGCTGGCGCGCGCAACGCGGTATGCAGGCGAACGGATCGTGTTCGACCGCCCGATCGGCAAAAACCAGGCCATCCAACATCCGCTCGCCAAGGCGTGGGCGGAACTTGAAGCGGCGGACCTCATGGTATTCAAAGCCGCAGCGCTCTACGACGCCGGCAAGCCCTGCGGCGCCGAAGCGAATGCGGCGAAGTATCTTGCCGCCGAGGCTGGGTTTCGTGCTTGTGAAACCGCGGTGCTCACGCATGGCGGCATGGGTTATGCGAAGGAGTTTCACGTCGAGCGCTTGATGCGCGAATCGATGATTGCGCGTATCGCGCCGGTCAGCCGGGAGATGGTTTTGTCGTTCATCGCCGAACGGGTGCTCGGGCTGCCGCGATCGTATTGATCCTTCCGGTGTTGGTTCGGACCGCCCCGCCCAATCGGTACAATGGCGGATCTTCGATTTGGGATTCCGCCATGCCAACAGTCAGCCAACGCACCGCCGAGCTAGGTACCGAGAACGCTTTCGTTGTGCTTGCCGAAGTGAACGCGCTTGCGCGTCAAGGCAAGGACATCATCTCGTTTTGCATCGGCCAGCCTGATTTTCATACGCCCGTCAACATTCAAGACGCCGCGGTCAAGGCAATTCGCGATGGGCGTCACGGCTACACACCGTCGGCCGGCATCAACGAGCTGCGCGAGGCGGCCGCGCAATACATGGGATCGATGCGCGGCTTGAAGATTGCCGCCGATGATGTGGTGATCGGCGGCGGCGCCAAGCCGTTCATTGCCTATACGATCCTCACGACCACCGATGCCGGCAAGGGCGATGAGGTGATCTATCCGAATCCGGGCTTTCCGATCTATGAATCGCAGATCCTCGCCTGCGGGGCCGTCCCGGTGCCGCTCGCGTTGCGCGAATCACGCAACTTCGCCTTTGATCCGGCCGAGCTTGAAACGCGCATTACGCCGCGAACCAAGCTCCTGATTCTCAATTCGCCGCATAACCCGACCGGTGGCATCCTCACCAAACGCGATCTCGAAGACATAGCCGCGGTGATGCGAAAGCATCCCGATATCTGGATCTATGCGGATGAAATCTACTCACGTCTTTGCTATGAAGGCGAGTTCTCGTCGATCGCATCACTGCCTGGCATGTATGAGCGCACGATTATTTCCGATGGGGCGTCGAAAACCTGGGCCATGACCGGCTGGCGGATCGGCTTTGCCTCCAACCCGATCCTCGCGCCGCAATTCATTCGCTGGGTCACCAACACCGATTCTTGCGCATCGCACATCAGTCAATGGGCGGCAGTGGAAGCGATCAACGGTCCGCAGACCGACGCCGAGGCGATGCGAAAGTCGTTTCTGTCGCGGCGCGATCTGATCGTCGGCTTGTTGAACAAGGTACCCGGGGTGACTTGCAAGACGCCAGGCGGCGCGTTCTATGCTTGGCCCAATATCACCGCGGCCTGCCAGATGATCGGCGCCAAGGACTCCGAAGAATTCCGCAAACGCCTGCTAAATGAAGCGGGTGTCGCGGTGCTGGCCGATATTCACTTCGGCAGCCGCGTCGCGGGCGAAGGCCAGCATATTCGCTTCAGCTATGTCGCCTCGAATCAGGCCATCGAGGCCGGCGTCGCCCGCATGGCGCAGTTCATCACGGCCAATGCGCGCCGCGCCGCCTGATGAGTCGAAGCGTCTGGAAGCCCGCGGTGACGATTGCCGCAGTGATCGAACGGGACGGACGCTTCCTGCTGGTTGAAGAGCGCGACGGATCGGGCCTCGTCCTCAATCAACCCGCCGGTCATTGGGAAGAGGGCGAAACGCTGCAGGCGGCCTGCGTACGCGAGACCCTCGAAGAGTCGGCCTACGAGTTCTATCCGACTGCGCTGGTCGGCATCTACCGGTGGCGCCCACCGGCCTGCGAAACGACCTATCTGCGCTTTGCATTTGCCGGCCGTGTCGGTGACCATCTTCCGGCCCGTACCCTCGACGCGGGAATCGTTCGTGCCGTATGGTTGTCGCCCGATGAGATCCGCGCATCGCTTGGGCGTCATCGGAGTCCGCTGGTGTTGCGCTGCATTGAAGACTATGTTGCGGGCAGTCTATTTTCTCTGGATCTCCTCACGCACTTCGAATGAGCGCGCCGCGGTCAACTGGTTTGCGTCGGGCAGCTATCTCGTGAGCGAACGAATCGTGGTGGGGATGTCAGGCGGCGTCGATTCGGCGGTGGCCGCGCTCATTTTGAAGCGCGCGGGCTATGACGTCGTCGGGCTTTTCATGAAGAACTGGGAAGACGATGATGACGATGAATACTGTTCGACGCGCGAGGATCTCGTCGATGTCGCCGCGGTGGCCGACATTCTTGGCATCGAACTGGAAGTCGTCAACTTCGCGGCTGAATACAAAGACCGCGTGTTCAGCGAGTTTCTGCGCGAGTACGCGGCCGGGCGCACCCCCAATCCGGACGTGCTCTGCAATGCGGAGATCAAGTTCAAGGCGTTTCTCTATCACGCCGTGTCGCTTGGCGCAGAACGCATCGCTACCGGACACTACGCGCGGGTGCAAAAGATGGACGATCGCTTCGAATTGCTGAAGGCGTGCGATGCGACCAAGGATCAAAGCTATTTCCTGCACCGCCTCAATCAAGCGCAGCTGTCACGGGTGCTGTTTCCGCTTGGCGAGTTGAACAAGGTCGATGTACGTAGCATGGCGAAAGAGGCGCTCTTGCCCGTGCATGCGAAGAAGGATTCGACCGGCATCTGCTTTATCGGCGAACGCCCGTTCCGCGAATTTCTCAACCGCTATCTTGCGCATCAGCCCGGCCACATGCGAACGCCGGAGGGGGATGTGGTGGGTGAGCACATCGGGCTCATGTTTTATACGATCGGGCAGCGCAAGGGCATCGGCCTGGGCGGCACCCGCGACGGCGACGGTAACCCCTGGTATGTCGCCGCCAAAGAAATGGCCAAGAATGAACTCATCGTCGTGCAGGGTCACGACCATCCGATGCTCTTGTCAGAGCGCGTGGTGGCGCAGGATCTCGCCTGGGTGGCGGGCACGCCGCCCGCCGCCGCATCGAGGTATGCGGCAAAGACCCGCTATCGTCAAGGCGGTGCGCCTTGCAGCGTCACGGCCATCGATGCATCGGTGTGCGCGCTGGCGTTTGAACGACCGCAATGGGCGGTGACACCCGGCCAGTCGATGGTGTTGTACAGCGGTGATGTGTGCCTCGGCGGCGGGGTGATTCAGTAGCTTTGCCGGCTACTCGCGCGGGCGCGTCTCTGCAAACGACGGCCGTTCGTCCAATTTCTGTGCGAGTTTGGTGAGCAGCGGATGGCTTTTTCGCCAGTCAAACTCCGGAAACCGGAATGCAAGCCAAAATAGGCACACGCCAATGGCAATATCGGCGAGCGAAAGATTGGTGCCGGTCACGAACGCGTCGGTGCCAAAATCGCGTTCCATCTCGTCGATGCTGCGTTGGACTTTCCCCCACTGGCGTTCGATCCAGGCGCTGTTGCGCAAGCCTTCCGCGCGCTGCCCTTCCAGCCGAATCGCAATCGCTGCATCGAGCACGCCATCGGCAATGGCTTCCCATCGTTTTACCGTGGCGCGCGCGCGGTTGGCCTGCGGAATGAGTCGGCTGACCGGTGATGCGCCATCGAGAAATTCGACGATCACCCTCGAATCGAACAAGGTCGCGTTGTCTTCGAGGATCAACGCCGGGACCTTGCCTAGTGGATTGGCGGCAATGACTTGCGTAGCCGTCTGCCAAGGATTGTCGATTTCAAATTGCAGATCGATGCGTTTTTCAATCGCGACAACGCGCGCCTTACGGGTAAATGGGCTGGCGTGGGTGCCGATGAGCTTCATGATGGAGAGTTGAATAGCGGTGGGTGCAGCGAGCTGCGGAGGCGACGAAGCGTCTCGGCAAGCGGTGGAGTGTGTCGGCCAAGTATAGCAAGCTAGTCCATCGCGGCGCGAAATGTTGCGCGCATCGCCGGAATAACATCGCGTTCAAACCACGGCCGGTCACGCAACCACCTGCGGTTGCGCGGGCTTGGATGCGGGAGCGGAAAGGTGTCCGCCAGCATTTCATGGTGTGCGCGCACCGTTTCAGTGAGCGAGCGCTTTCTAGCACGCCCAAAGTAGAAAGCTTGGACGTAGGCGCCAATCACCAGCGCAAGGCGCAAGTTGGGTAGATGTCGGCGCAGTTGCGGATGCCAAAGTGGTGCGCACTTCCGGCCCGGCGGCACTGGCGCGAACGACCGGCCGTGCCCCATGTGGAAGACACGCAAGGCAGCGCCTGGAAGCGCGCATCTCCGCAAGCCGGATGTCAAGCGTTGAAATAGTCGGCTGTTTCATGGCGCCCGTGATAGACTTAAATTGCGTTTTCAAAGTGGGCTGCTCTGCGGTCTGTCTCGCCAGCAATTCCAGAAGCGCTCCTCTCCATGTCAGCTGCACTGAACGCCCTCTCTCCGCTCGACGGACGCTATCACAGTCAGGTAGCGCCCCTCTGCCAGTGGTTCAGCGAAGCGGGTTTGATCCGCCTTCGCGTACGGGTGGAAATCGAATGGCTCATCGCGCTTGCCGCCGAGCCCGCGATCGCCGAGATGCCGGCGTTTTCCGCTGCGACCGTTGCCACGCTGCGGGGGCTCGTCGACGCATTCGATGAAAATTCCGCGTTGCGCGTCAAGGCCATCGAAAAAACGACCAACCACGACGTCAAGGCGGTTGAATACTGGCTACGCGAAGCGGTCGCTTCTATGCCGGGGGTCGCACGTGCAGCCGAATTCATTCATTTTGCCTGCACCTCCGAAGACATCAACAACATCGCCTACTCGCTGATGGTGCGCGAAGCCCGTGATCAGATTCTGCTGCCGGAAATGACGCGGTTGGTCGATATGCTACGAACCCTTGCGCACGGACTGGCCGATGCGCCGATGATTTCCCGGACACACGGTCAGACCGCGACGCCCACGACGATGGGCAAGGAATTGGCAAATGTCGTGCATCGGCTGGCTACCGCGCGCGATCGTGTCGCCGCGATCGCCCTCACTGCCAAGGCAAACGGGGCGGTCGGCAATTACAACGCGCACATGGCGGCGTACCCGGCGCTCGATTGGGAAGCTCTGTCACGTCGCTTCGTGGAGTCGCTCGGCCTGGCATTCAATCCTTATACGATTCAGATCGAGCCGCATGATGCGTTGGCTGAGCTGTGCGACGCTATGGCGCGCTTCAACACCATCCTCATTGATTTCGATCGGGATGTCTGGGGCTACATTTCGCTTGGTTATTTCAAGCAACGCCCGGTTGCAGGCGAAGTCGGGTCATCGACGATGCCGCACAAGGTGAATCCGATCGATTTTGAAAACTCGGAAGGCAACCTCGGAATTGCGAATGCCTTGCTGCGGCACTTTGCCGAGAAGCTGCCCGTCTCGAGGTGGCAACGGGATCTCACCGACTCCACCGTACTGCGCAACATCGGCGTTGCATTCGGCCATTTACTGCTTGCGCTGATTTCATGCCGGCGTGGTTTGACGAAGCTCGATGCCGATCGTGATCGCATGGCGGCGGATCTCGATGCCAATTGGGAAGTGCTCGCCGAACCGATTCAGACCGTCATGCGCCGCTATAACGTGAGCGGAGCTTACGAGAAGCTGAAGGATCTAACGCGCGGTCGGCGCATTACCGCAGCGGATCTCCACGAACTGATCCGCTCATTGCCGATTCCCGAGGCCGAGCGGAGCCGTCTACTTGCGATGACGCCGGCCACCTATGTGGGTCTCGCACCGGCGCTGGCGGCACGCATTTAGTGCCCTGGGTCAACGAAGCAGGCGAGGGCGTCGTTGAGGATATGATCGCATGGCATTGCATGGTTGGGCGTTCCATTTGGCGGCGGATGGTAAGACGCGTTAGTATGTTTTGAGTAAGGAAGGCGATCCGTGTAAAGTTAGGGCGCTTCCATGGCTGATCGATCTCACGGGTGGCAAAGAACGGAGGGAACTAGATCGGCCTTGCAGGGTTTTGCCCGCAATCCTGCGGATAATAGCGGTTGCTTGATGCGTGCATTCATTCACCAAACGAGGAATTAAGAAAACACCGATCAAGTAGCCGCACGAGGGATCCCTGAGTGTGATTTTGTCGAATTTGCGAAGCGAATGAAATATTCATCGAACTTGCGGGGCGTTTTGCGACAGAAAGCGGGGCCATGCCCCGCATTTCGCTCACGCTGGAC
>SHXR01000028.1 GCA_009693235.1 Betaproteobacteria bacterium
ATCTTGGACTCGTTCATGTCGATCACCATCCTTCGATGATCGACTCCCCGCCCCCTCTACGCGCCCCACTCGCCAGCGCCCTTCAGGATCAAACCTCGTTGGAATCACGGCCTTCGGTTCGGGATCAAACCTCGTTGGACAAGACTGTGCGTCGCCCACTCGGCAGCCTTCCCCTATACTGGACCTCGCAACTCGCGCACCGCCCCGCGAGCGACTGACCCCTCCCACCCGCGTTTCCAAACCATGCTGAGCTTCGCCCTCCAACGCCTTGCGCAGAGTTTTGTCGTGCTGTTCGCGATGTCGTTGCTGGTCTTTGTAGGCGTCTATGCGATCGGCAATCCGGTCGATATCCTCATCCCGCCCGAGGCAACACAGCGGGACATCGAGTTGATCACCATCAGCCTTGGCCTCGACAAACCGCTTTGGCAGCAGTACTGGTTGTTTCTGCGCGGTGCGCTGAACGGCGATCTTGGCCGGTCGTTTGCCTTCAACGTGCCGGCCGTGCAACTCATCATTGAGCGCATGCCTGCCACGCTCGAACTCGCGTCCGTCGCCTTGATCATCGCCATCGGCCTGGGCATTCCGCTTGGGCTGTGGGCCGGATTGCGCCCCAATTCGATAGCCGGCAAGACGATCATGGCCGGATCGATCCTCGGCTTCTCGCTGCCGACCTTTTGGGTCGGACTCATGCTCATCATGACGTTTGCGGTCATGCTCGGTTGGTTGCCATCGAACGGGCGCGGCCCCACCACGGAAATTTTCGGCGTGCCAGTCAGCATTCTGTCCTGCGAGGGCTGGTCGCATATCCTGCTGCCCGCGATCAATCTTGCACTCTTCAAACTCTCCCTCATCATCCGACTCACCCGTGCCGGTACCCGTGAGGCAATGCTGCAGGACTATGTGAAGTTCGCGCGCGCCAAGGGACTCTCCGATCGCCGCGTGATCGGCATTCACGTGCTGAAAAATATTCTGATTCCGATCGTCACGGTCATCGGTCTCGAGTTCGGCTCGGTTATCGCATTTGCCGTGGTGACCGAGACGATCTTTGCATGGCCTGGCATGGGAAAATTATTGATCGATTCGATCAACGTCCTCGATCGCCCGGTCATCGTCGCTTACCTGCTCATCATCGTGTCACTGTTCGTCCTCATCAACCTCGTGGTCGATCTCCTATATTCCGCGCTCGATCCGCGGGTACGTGTTGGTGGTTCGTCAAGCTGACATGGAAGAAACGCCACTCCAACGGGTCTGGTTCGAATTCGCGGCATCGAAGCTCGCGATTGCGGGTCTCATGATGCTTGGCGTGGTGCTCATCATTGCGCTAGCCGCACCTTGGATCTCACCGCAGAATCCGTACGACCTCGCGCAACTCGACATTGTCGATGCCCGCTTGCCACCGGGTTCGTCATCGAGTGACGGCAAAGTGTTTCTGCTTGGCACCGACGACCAGGGGCGTGACATGCTCTCTGGCATCTTCTACGGCCTGCGCGCCAGTGTCGCGGTTGGCGTAGCGAGCACCTTGATTGCCCTCATGATCGGACTATCGGTCGGTCTGCTTGCCGCCTTCATCGGCGGACGAATAGAAATTCTGATCATGCGTTTGGTTGATATTCAGTTGTCGTTTCCGGCGATCTTGATTGCATTGGTGCTGCTTGCGGTGCTCGGTCAGGGCGTGGACAAGATAATCGTCGCCCTCGTCGCGGTGCAATGGGCCTACTACACGCGCACGGTACGAGCCACCGCCTTAGTGGAACTCAACAAGGAATATGTCGAAGCAGCCCGATGCCTCGCGCTCTCACCGCTTCGCATCGTCTTTCGTCATCTGTTGCCCAACTGCCTGCCCCCTTTGATCGTGGTGGCGACCGTTCAGGTGGCCGCCGCGATTGCGCTCGAAGCCACACTGTCCTTTCTTGGTCTGGGCCTGCCGATTACCGAACCATCGCTTGGATTGCTGATCGCCAATGGCTATACGTATCTGTTATCCGGAAAATATTGGATCAGTTTCTTCCCTGGACTCGCGCTCCTTGTAACCATCGTCGCGATCAATTTGGTGGGCGACCAGTTGCGCGATGCGTTGAATCCGCGTCTACTGCGATGAACGTCCCTACGCTTGCAGTGGAAGGACTCCGGACCCATTTCTTCGCTCGGCACGGCGTGTTGAAAGCGGTGGACGACGTGTCCTTCGAGGTGCACGCCGGCCAGGTGCTCGGCTTGGTCGGTGAATCCGGTTCCGGCAAATCCATCACCGGTTTTTCAGTGATGGGTCTGATCGATCCGCCGGGTCGCATTACGGGTGGCCGGATTTGCTTCAAGGGACAAGATCTGGTTGGTGCCACCGAAGCACAATGGCGGCAGCTCCGCGGCAATCGCATTGCCATGGTGTTTCAAGATCCGATGATGACGCTCAACCCGGTTCTGCGTATCGATACGCAAATGATCGAGGCGGTCAGAGCCCACGCGAACGTCTCACATGCAACGGCCCGCGATCGCGCGCGCGAAGCCCTCGTGCAAGTCGGCATTCCATCCCCCGATGAACGCCTCGCAGCCTATCCGCACCAGTTTTCAGGCGGCATGCGCCAACGCGTTGCGATTGCGATTGCGATCTTGAACAAACCGGATCTCATCATCGCCGATGAGCCGACCACTGCGCTCGATGTCACGATTCAAGGACAGATTCTGTTCGAGATGCAAAAGCTCTGTCGGCAAACCGGCACGGCCCTCATTTGGATCACGCACGATTTGTCGATCATCGCCGGCCTGGCCGATGCGATCTGCGTCATGTATGCAGGCCGTATCGTCGAGCAAGGCGCTACGGATGCGGTGCTCGATGCGCCGTTGCATCCCTATACGCAAGGACTGCTGGGTTCCGTGCCAAGCGCCAATCGTCGCGGCGAACCGCTCAGGCAAATTCGCGGCATGACGCCCGCGCCAATTAAACTTCCGCCGGGGTGTGCGTTTCGCGAGCGTTGCGATTACGCATCCGAGCAATGCGTCGCTCGGCCCGCCATGACCTCGTTCGGCCCCGCGCGTTCGGTGCGCTGCCACCATCCGATCGGCGCTCAATGACGGCCAAACCAATCATCGAATTGCGCGGCGTGTCGAAGCATTTCACGAAGCGGCTTTCGCTGACAGCGCGGATCGGCAATTTATTGGGTGGTCGCTCGATGCCGCAGACCGTCCGGGCCGTCGACGACGTGTCGCTCGCCATTACCAAAGGCGAGGTCGTCGGCCTTGTAGGTGAATCCGGTTGCGGTAAATCGACGCTTGGACGCATTGCCGTGGGATTGCACGCACCCACTGCAGGCGACCGGCATTGGCAGGGGAAGAGTGTGCTATCGCTCTCACCAAGCGAACGGCGCGCCGTGCAACTTGCCGGGCAGATGATTTTTCAGGATGCTTACGCATCACTCAATCCACGCCTGCGGGTTGCCGATATCATCGGTGAAGCGCCGCTTGCCCATGGACTCATCACCGCCGCTGCCGAAGGCGAGTACGTCGGCGCCATGATGCAAAGAGTTGGCCTCGATCCATCGCTTGCCCATCGCTATCCGCACCAGTTCTCCGGCGGACAGCGCGCCCGCATTGGCATCGCCCGTGCATTGGCGGTACGTCCGGAATTTCTGGTCTGTGATGAAGCGGTGGCAGCCCTCGATGTGTCGATCCAGGCGCAAGTGATCAATCTATTTCTTGCCTTGCGCGGTGATCTGGGCCTCACCTATTTGTTCATCAGCCATGATCTTGGAGTGGTCCGACATATCGCCGATCGCGTGGTCATCATGTACCTTGGTCGGGTCGTGGAAGCAGCCCCCACCGAGGCTTTTTTCGCCAGCCCGAATCATCCCTATGCCAAGGCACTGATCGCCGAAGTGCCGCGCCTGGATGTGCGCCGCAAGAATTTTGTGGCAGTGACCGGTGAAATCCCATCACCGCTCGCGCCGCCTCGAGGTTGTCACTTTCATCCGCGCTGCCCGCACGTGATGCCCAAGTGTAGAATCGAAGCGCCTTCGTTGCGTGTCATTGCGCCCGACCGATTTTCCGCATGTCACCTCAACGATCAGACGTAGACGCGCCGCATAGAGAAAGTGGAGGTCAACGATGGATCGTACGCCCGATGTGCCGGTTCGCAATGAAACACGTGAACTGATCGAGCGACTCGTCGCATTTGATACGACCAGCCGCAATTCGAACCTCGGATTGATTGAATGGGTGCGCGACTATCTCCAAACTTTGGGCGTCACATCCCGGCTAACCTACGACGGGTCGAAAAAGAAGGCCAATCTGTTTGCGACCCTTGGCGGCGGATCAAAGCCTGGGATCGTCTTGTCGGGCCACTCCGACGTGGTACCGGTCGACGGGCAGGATTGGCACACCGATCCATTCAAGGCAACGCTTAGCGGCGACCGCTATTTCGGCCGGGGTGTCGCCGATATGAAAGGCTTCATAGCCGTCGCATTGGGAATGGCGCCGAAGTTTCTGGCCGCGCCGCTCAAGGCACCCGTCCATCTGGCGCTTTCCTATGATGAAGAAGTGGGTTGCATTGGCGTGCGTGGCCTCATCGAAGATCTCGAGCGGGAGCGAATCAAACCGGCCGGTTGCATCGTCGGGGAACCGACCAGCATGCAAGTCGTCGTGGCACACAAAGGAAAGCGCTCTTACGACTGCTGCGTAACCGGCAAGGAAGCCCACTCGGCCTTGACGCCACAAGGGGTCAATGCCATTGAATACGCCGCCCGCCTCATCGTCTTCATCCGGGAGATGGCAGAAGGGCTCCGTGCCACCGAGGCACGTGATAATGCGTTCGACGTGCCTTTTACGACACTCCAGACCGGCACCATCACGGGTGGCACCGCAGTCAATATCGTGCCGCGCGAATGCTCATTCCGCTTCGAGTTCCGCTATCTGCCCGGCGCCGATCCGGACGCGCTGGAACGCAAGATTCGACGATTTGCCAGTGAAACATTGGAACCGGAAATGCGCGCGGTCGATCCCAACGCATCGATCGCCATCGAGCCAACCTCCGCCATTCCGGGATTGAATATGGCTGATGATGATCGGCTCACCTATCTGGTCCACGCCCTAGCACGTGACAGGCCGGTCGACACCGGCGCACGTACCAGCAAGGTGGCCTATGCGACCGAGGCGGGGCTCTTCCAGGTCGCCGGGCTACCATCGATCATTTGCGGTCCGGGGTCGATCGGCGAGGCCCATAAACCGAACGAATTCATCACGCTGGAGCAGCTGGCCCGCTGCGAGGCCTTCATGGATCGGCTGACCGAAGAACTCAGCCGCTGAATTACCCAAGGGACGCCAATACAAAAGGGACGCACAAGGCGTCCCTTTTTCAGGTCCCGCGAGGAATTTACGCGGCCGGTGTCGCCGTCTCTTCGGTACGCCTGGTGAGTTTCTCGCGAATGCGCGCTGACTTGCCTGAACGCTCGCGCAGGTAATACAGCTTGGCGCGACGCACATCGCCCTTGCGCTTCACATCGATCGACGCGATCAATGGCGAGTAGGTTTGAAACGTTCGATCGACGCCCTCGCCTGACGAGACCTTACGAACCGTGAAGGCCGAGTTGAGGCCACGATTGCGTATGCCGATGACCACGCCCTCATAGGCCTGCACGCGCTTTCGCTCGCCCTCGATCACATTAACATTCACGATCACGGTATCGCCCGGCGCAAACACCGGAATGTTCTTGCCGAGCCTCTGGATCTCTTCCTGCTCAAGCTTCTGCAGCAGATTCATCTTGCATTCCTTTTCGCTAACACATCATTTAAGGAAACGCTGATTAAGCTGTCCCGCGCAATCAGCGTGCCCATATTTTCCCGGAGCTACGAGGGCATCGGAGGGGTTGGGCCCCTTCGTCCCCAACACGCCCCCCTTGTTCATTTGCTTCTCATCTATTGCCGTTCGCCGCACGCTCCTCGCGAAATTCGGCGAGCAGCTTTGATTCATTGGCACTCAACTGCCGCGTGGCCAACAGATCCGGTCGCCTGAGCCACGTCCGCCCAAGCGCCTGTTTGAGGCGCCAACGTGCAATCCCTGCGTGATGACCCGACAATAACACTTCAGGCACGGCCAAGCCTTCATACACTTCCGGCCGGGTGTAATGCGGGCAATCCAGCAGCCCATCGACGAACGAATCTTCGACCGCCGAATTCGCCGCCCCAAGGACCCCTGGGATCTGGCGAACAATCGAGTCGATCACCACCATCGCCGCCAATTCCCCACCCGACAACACATAATCCCCGATCGAAATTTCTTCATCGACGGCGCGCCCGATCAAGCGCTCGTCAATCCCTTCATACCGACCACACAACAACACTAAGCGCGGCAACTTGGCCAACCTCGTGACCGTCGCGTGGCCGAGCAACCTACCCTGCGGTGACAGCGCGACCACATGCGCCGCCAGAGCAGGCACTCGCCCCTTGGCAGCCTGTATCGCCGCTTCCAAGGGCCCTGCCATCATCACCATCCCGGGGCCGCCACCGTAGGGTCGATCATCGACCGTCCGATGGTTGTCCGTCGTGAAGTCACGCGGATTCCAAAGGTACAACGACCAACGCCCGTCAGTATGGGCACGCCCAACGATGCCCTGCTCGGTCACCGCCCCGAACATGGCAGGAAACAGTGTTACGCAGTCAACTTGCATCAAAGACTGCCTGGCATTACCAGTCGCGATGCCAGTCGACCAGGATTCGCTTTGCAGCCAGGTCGACCGATTTCACATACGCCTCAACGAACGGGATCAGCCGTTCCGTCTCGGCACCCGTGACCCGCAGCACTTCTTGACCGCCGTTGGAGAAAACCTCGGCCACCGCGCCAAGCTCTTCTCCAACATCGTTCACCACTTCAAGCCCTTCGAGATCCTTCAGATAGAACTCACCGACTGCCGCTGGCGGCAAGGCGGCTCGCAGCACGGCAATTTCGGTTCCACCCATTCGCTCGGCGGCATTACGATCAGCCACCCCTTCCAGCCTTGCGACGAGTGAACGACCATGCACCGCCGATTCTGCAATTTTCGCCTGACGCCAGCCATTTTCCGTATCCGCGAGCAGCCATTCCCGGAAACGAACCAGGCTACCCGGATCATCTGAAAAGGGATGGACACGTACCCACCCCTGAATGCCAAATGCTCCGACGATCTTGCCCATAACGACGACTTCTTCGATCGCAGGGCCGGTCACGGCGTTGGGACGCTCAACCTGGCCCGCTCGAACCCTTTGAAGAATAGGCGAGTGACCCTTCAAGCGGCTTTCTTCGACGCCTGCTTGACCAAACGAGCCACGGTCGACGAAAGCTGCGCGCCGGTCGACGTCCAGTACGTCAGACGCTCAGACTTCAGTCGCAACGACTCACGCCCTTCAGGTGCCTTGGGATCGTAAAAGCCAACACGTTCAATAAATCGCCCATCCCGCGCCTTGCGCGAATCGGCAACCACAATGCTGTAGAAGGGCCTATGCTTCGCGCCGCCCCGGGCCAATCGAATTACCACCATGGGAATGGATCCACCAATGAAAAAGGGGCCGATTCTAGGTGGAAACCCCCTGATTGGCAAGGGAAACAACGCATCCGAACCATGCGCGAGAGGGTGTTACCGGTTTTGACTGATCCCCCGCAGCGGGCCGGGACGGTCACCCAACGAATCCGCCGGCGCGGGCTCAGACGCCGGGCGAATACGCCCTTTGTGATCCGTCTAGCCCCGCAATCCGGGCATTACGCCCTTCATGGATCGCATGAGCTTGGCGATGCCGCCTTTCTGCATTTGCTTCATCAACTTCTGGGTCTGCTCGAACTGATTGAGCAAGCGATTGACCTCTTGCACCTGCACACCCGATCCGGTGGCGATCCGCCGCTTGCGAGATGCCTTGATAATTTCCGGCTTGGCTCGCTCTAGCGGGGTCATCGCATTGATGATTCCCTCAATCCGTCGGATCGACTTGTCATCGACCGCCCCCGACTGTCCTGCCATTTGACCAATCGATGCGGGAAGCTTGTCCATCAGGGCGTTCAGTCCGCCCATTTTCTTCATCTGTTGGATCTGCGCCTTGAAATCCTCCAGGTCAAAGCCCTTGCCCTTCTTGAACTTCTCGGCAAACCGCTGCGCCTCGCCTTCATCGACGCCTTTGCGGGCCTCCTCGACGAGCGACAGGATGTCCCCCATACCAAGAATCCGGGAAGCCATGCGATCCGGATGAAAGGGCTCGAGGCCGTTCAATTTCTCGCTGACACCGGAGAACTTAATCGGCTTGCCGGTGATGTGCCGAACGGAAAGCGCCGCGCCCCCGCGTGCGTCACCATCGAGTTTGGTGAGGATGACGCCAGTCAAAGGCAGCGTGTCGTTGAAGGCCTTGGCGACGTTGACGGCGTCCTGGCCTTGCATGGAATCGACGACAAAGAGCGTTTCGACCGGCTGCAACGCCTGATGAAGGGCGGCGATCTCCCGCATCATCTCCTCATCGATCGCCAAGCGGCCGGCGGTATCGACAATCAACACGTCGTGGTAGTGCTTGCGAGCATAGTCGAGCGCAGCAAGGGCGATATCCACCGGCTTTTGGGTGGCGGTCGAAGGGAAGACGTCCACGCCGGCCTGTTTGGCCACCGTAGCCAGTTGATCGATCGCCGCAGGTCGATAGACATCGCACGAAACAACCAACACCTTCTTGTTGCGATCCTCAGACAGATGTTTGGCGAGTTTCCCGGTTGAAGTCGTTTTCCCCGACCCCTGCAGGCCAGCCATCAACAAAACGGCGGGCGGCGTGGTCGCGAGATTCAGCCCCTCATTGGTGCCGCCCATCAGCAAGGCGAGCTCGCGGTGCACAACACCGACCAGGGCCTGACCTGGCGTCAGACTGCCGATGACCTCTTCACCAATCGCCTTCTCCTTCACGCGCGCGACAAAATCGCGCACCACCGGCAGCGCAACATCGGCCTCGAGAAGGGCCATCCGCACCTCACGGAGGGCATCTTGAATATTTGAGTCGGTGAGGCGTGCCTCCCCCCGGATCGACTTCATCACTTTGGAGAGGCGCTGGGTCAAATTATCGAGCATGAGCTTCCTTAAACAACTTGGTGGGGAACCGCCGATTAAGCTATCTCGCGCAATCAGCGTGCCCATCCCTTCAGGAAGTGACGAGGGAGCAAGCCCCTTGCGTCATCTATTCCCTAAATGGAGCGACTACTTGCTGGGCAGCGGGCACTATAGCGCGCGACGGAGCAAGGCGACAGGACGTCTAGCGCGCAACGCGACAATGCGACAATGCGAGCGTAACTTTCCGGTTGCGTCAATATATCCGAATGGTGATGCGGGTGCGTGCAATCAAGCAGTCTGCGACAATCGCAGACGACGTGGAACCCATCTCATTTATCTTGCCAGATATCTTTCCCCTGGCCTTCTTTGGCGTTGGCCCGCTTCCGGCTGGCACGATTTCGTATTGACATGGCATCGAGCGCTCTCTACTTCGTTGCGTCGCTCGCATACCTTAGCCTTGCTGTTTTCTTCTGGCGGACACATTGCGGCGCCGACGGTCCGCATCGCCACGCGTTCATTTATCGGCTCGTGATCCTTGCTCCGCTTGCACTGCACACATGGTTGCTCTACATCGACGTCTTTTCGGTACCCATGCTTCGCTTTGGCTTTGGACAAGCGCTATCGGTAACGTTGTGGCTGGCGGTCACCATTTACTGGATCGAAAATTTTTTCGTCCGCTTGGACGGTCTGCAATGCTTCGTGCTGACGGTGGCGGGAATCTGCGTCGTACTGCCCGGACTCTTTACCGGCTTTACTATGCAGGCGCATGGTGATTCGCTGGTATTCCGACTCCATCTAGCGCTGGCGATGGGTGCGTACAGTCTATTCACGATTGCATCGCTTCAAGCGCTGCTCATGGCTATCCTCGAAAAGAGATTGCACACCGGTGCGCTCACGGGAGCATTCGCCACCCTTCCTCCCCTGCTCTCACTTGAGCGCGTCCTATTTCGCATCATCGGCATCGCATTTGTTTTGCTGACGGCCACCCTCGTCACCGGGTTTGCATTTTCGGAACAAGTTTTTTCCCGCGCCATGCGGTTCGATCATAAGACGATCTTCGCAATCACTTCATGGGTGATTTTTGCGGGGCTCCTAATGGGACGTTGGGTCTACGGCTGGCGCGGACGCACCGCGATACGGTGGATTCTGGCCGGGTTCGTCGCGCTACTGCTTGCTTATGTGGGCAGCCGATTCGTTCTCGAAGTCATTCTTCATCGCGGTAGCAGGTGATGCCGCCGTTTCGTCTTGACAACCGGTCCGTCCACCCAAATACTCAGTCGTTCATTTTGTACCATCGCTCCACTATCTTCATTTAATTAGGTGCGTTCTTGTCAGCCCAGCTTGCAGCGCTAGCGGTGTTGCTCGTCCTGTCGGGGTTCTTCTCGATCGCCGAGACCAGCATGATGGCGCTCAATCGGTATCGCCTGAAGGCGATGGCACGCCTCGGCAATCGTGCCGCCATCCAAACTCAGGCGCTGCTTGACCGAACGGACCGCCTGCTTGGCGTCATCTTGCTTGGCAACAATCTCATCAATGCGGCGGCGGCTACGCTGACCGGTTTGATCGCCGTCGAATTATTCGGTGAAAACAATATCGCGCTCGCCACCGGAACGATCGGCGTGACATTCCTCATCCTGGTGTTCTCGGAAATCACGCCCAAGGTCATCGGGGCCGCCTATGCGGAGCGCATCGCGCTACCGGCCAGTTATGTGCTTGGACCGCTGCTCACCGCCCTTTATCCGATTGTTTCATTCGTCAATTTCTTCGTCAACGGATTGATTTGGATCCTGCGCGTCAAACCGCCAAAGGATGGTGAGAGCCAGCGCTTGACGAACGAAGAACTGCGCACCCTGGTGCTGGAACATAGCCGGGTATTGCCACGCAAACATCAAATGATTCTGGTGAATCTTTTCGATCTCGAGAGAATAACGGTCCAGGATGTCATGACACCACGCGCGCAAATCGAAGCAATCGATCTCGACATTGCGCCGGAGCGTCTCATCGAGCAAATCGCAACCAGCTATCACACGCGCCTGATTGCCTATCGCGGCGAACTCACCAACATTGCAGGCATCCTTCATATTCGCCGCGTCGTCGCCGCCATTCGGGATGGCGCCCTGGAACGGGACGCGCTGATTGACATGCTGGTCGCACCTTATTTCATTCCGTCAAGCACCCCCGCGTTGGCGCAGCTGCAGTACTTTCAGGAAAAGCGCGAACGCGTTGCCCTGGTGGTGGACGAGTACGGAGAATTGCTGGGGCTGGTGACACTAGAAGACATCATCGAAGAGATCGTCGGTGAATTCACCACCAATGCGCCGATCAATACCATCGATTTTGCATGGGGCCCGATGGGTGATAGCGTCGTTGAGGGATCGTCGTCTCTGCGAGAATTGAACCGCAAACTCGGCCTCGCGCTTCCGGTCGATGGCCCAAAGACCTTGAACGGGCTGATTATCGATTATCTGCAAGACATCCCGGTCGCAGGCGTTAGCATGCGTATCGGCGGCATCGCACTGGAGATCCTGCAAACCGAAGACCGCGTCGTCAAGACGGTCCGTATTTCCCGGCCAGCACCGCTCGCGACCCACAGCTGACCGCGCTCGGTCATTCCGCCGTCGATCGGTTGTTTTTCGCACACGCGCGCGCTACGAATTCTCAAGGGTTGCCGTCCCACTGCCGCTGTGATCGGGAAGGTACGGGGATTCCGCAAAAATCATCAATGTGATTGCCGTTTCTCCGCGCCTTGTCGCTTGGCAATTCAAGTATCCGGCTTTCGAAATGGAAATCTACTTCGCGCATGGCGCACCACGTGCAAGTGGCCTCTGAGGCTTCGCGACTTCGACCGATCGTTCCCCGGAATTTGACGTAAGGACATGCCACATGGCGACCATCTCGCAAACCGCAAAAAAACCTGTCTCGGCGAGCACCTCTGACCGCCTCTACGTCTACGAAGGACGGGACAAGAACGGCAAGACCATCCGCGGCGAAGTCCGCGCAAGTGGTGAAAACGTCGTCAGGTCGATGATGCGCAGACAGGGCGTCACCGTCAAAAAGATCAAGGTTCAAAGATCATCAGGCGGCGGCAAGGTCACGCAAAAGGACATCGCCGCCTTTACACGCCAACTCGCCACGATGATGAAAGCAGGCGTCCCGTTGATGCAATCGTTCGATATAATCGGGCGTGGGCATGCGAATCCGGCCGTATCCCGACTACTCCTCGCAATTCGAACCGATATCGAATCGGGCTCCAACTTGTCGCAGGCATTCGCGAAACACCCAATGCATTTCGACGCGCTGTATTGCAACCTGGTGGGTGCGGGTGAGCAAGCGGGTATTTTGGAAACGCTCCTCGATCGGCTAGCCATCTATCAGGAAAAAATTCTTGCGATCAAGGGCAAAATAAAATCCGCACTTTTCTATCCGGTAGCCGTCATCGCCGTGGCCACCATCGTGGTCGTCGTAATCATGATTTGGGTCATTCCCGCGTTCAAGCAAGTCTTCTCAAGTTTTGGTGCAGACCTGCCCGCACCGACCTTGATCGTGATGACGATCTCCGATTTTCTCGTCGGCAACTGGTACATCATCTTTCCGGCAATGTTCGCAGCGGCCTATGGGTTCCTCGCTTTTTGGAAGCGTTCAACTGCGATGCAAATCGGGTTTGACCGGCTCCTCCTCAAGTTGCCGGTATTTGGCGATTTGGTCCGTAAAGGTGTGCTTGCGCGTTGGACGCGAACGTTGGCGACCATGTTTGCAGGCCGGTGTGCCCCTCGTTGAAGCCCTTGACTCAGTCGCTGGTGCGGCGGGCAACTATGTCTACCAAGTTGCCACGAAAAAAATTCAGAGCGAAGTTGCCACCGGTACCAGCCTCACCATGGCAATGGAACAATCCAAGGTGTTCCCGAGCATGGTCGTCCAAATGGTATCAATCGGCGAGGAGTCGGGTTCCCTGGATTCGATGCTAAGCAAGTGCTCCGATTTCTTCGACGAAGAAGTGGATGAAGCCGTCAAAGCACTGTCGTCATTGATGGAACCCATGATCATGTCGGTGCTGGGCGTGGTCATCGGTGGCCTTGTCGTCGCCATGTACCTGCCAATCTTCAAAATGGGCTCCGTCGCCTGATACTCTTACCGATTGCAGACTAAACGCCCGCGGGCGTTAAACGATCCTCCTCCATGGGCAACTTGCATTGGTTAAACGACCCCACGGCGTTCGCCCTCGCGGCGGCGGTGCTCGGCATGCTGGTCGGCAGCTTTCTAAACGTCGTCATCCATCGTTTGCCGAAGATGATGGAGCGCGAATGGCGCGCGCAATGTGCCGCGCTTGCGGGGACAACCGTCGCGGCCGAACCACCCTTCAATCTTGCGACTCCGCGCTCGGCTTGCCCAGGCTGCGGGCATCGCATCACCGCCCTCGAGAACATTCCGGTCATTTCATTTGCCGTACTGGGCGGCAAATGCAGCGCATGCAAAACTAAGATTAGCGTTCGCTATCCGTTGGTGGAAATTTTGACCGGCGCGCTGTTTGCCGGCGCCGCGCTCACGTTCGGTTGGGGCGCCGCGGCGCTGACAGCCATGGTGTTCCTCGCGGCATTGGTCGCTCTTTCATGCATAGATTTCGACACGCAGCTTCTCCCCGACGACATCACGCTGCCGCTCATCTGGGCGGGGCTCGTCGCCAATCTTTGGGAAACATTTGTCGACCTGAACAGCGCGGTGATCGGAGCTATTGCCGGTTATCTTGTGCTATGGACCATCTATTGGCTCTTCAAACTCGTCACCGGCAAAGAAGGCATGGGATTGGGTGATTTAAAATTGCTTGCCGCGGTCGGCGCCTGGCTCGGTTGGAAGACTCTTCCGTTCGTCGTCCTGGCGTCGTCCTTGGTGGGCGCGGTACTGGGCGTTGGTCTCATCATCCTTGCCAAACGAGGTCGAGAGGTGCCGATGCCCTTCGGACCTTATCTTGCAATTGCCGCGGTCATCGCTCTTTTTTTCGGCAATGCCATCGTCGACTACTATCTCACTCGCGTAATTTAGATCGTTGGGGGCAGGTCGCGTATGAAACTCGTGGTGGGGTTGACGGGCGGTATCGGTAGCGGCAAGTCGAGCGTGGGAAACGCATTTTCGGCGCACGGCATTCTCGTCATCGATGCCGATGCGATTTCCCGTGCACTCACCGCCGCTGGCGGGCGGGCAATCGATGCGATTCGTAAGCGCTTTGGCGATCGGTCCATCGATGCCAAAGGCGCGCTCGATCGGGCGCAAATACGGGCCTTAGTGTTTTCCGATCCGGAGGCCAGGCGGCAACTCGAAGCAATCCTCCATCCGATGATCCGTAATGAGTGCGATCGTCTCGTTGCTGTCGCCGATTCACCCTATGTGATCTTGATGATTCCGCTTCTGGTGGAGTCGGGCGTGCCGCGCAAGCGTTGTCATCGGGTTGCCGTAGTAGATTGCCCCGAGGAGGTTCAAATCGAGCGGGTGATCCGCCGCGATCGCCTCACGCGTGGCGAGGTCGAGGCAATCATGAAGTCGCAGGCATCGCGCGAGCTTCGCCTATCGTATGCAGATGATGTGATCGACAATAGCGGATCACCGTCCGACATCGCAGAGCCCGTAGCATTGCTGCACAAAAAATACGCGCAGCTCGCCGGGTCACAGGCGTGGGCCATGCTTGGCTGAGCAGGCGGCGCGGTATCCAAATTGAATGCACTGCCGATGCCCGATTGAGTTTGCGCTTCTCGCCGCTCCCGTACCGTGTAAAATCAGCCGGAATCGGAGTGTCAAGCAGCCAAGGATCGGTCAAATTGAACGCGGCATTGATCACCTACGAGTACCCCCTGATCGAGCGTGTAAGAACGTTGCTGCGCCTTGAGGCGCTGTTTGCGCGCGTCGGTCTATTCCTCGGCAGAACCGATCGGCACGACCACCATATCGCCTTGGTGAGCCTGTTCGAGATCGTCGATGTGGTCGGCCGCGCTGAACTCAAGTCCGAACTCTTGCAGGAATTGGAACGTCAGCGACAGGTGCTGATCTCGTTCAAAAGCAATCCCGACGCCGACCAACGCGTTCTTTCGGGTGTTGTGGATGGGTTGGAAAAAGCAGCAGCCGCGATCCATGGCATGAGCGGGAAGGTCGGTCAACACATCCGCGACAACGATTGGCTCATGGGCATCAAGCAACGCGCCGCAATCCCTGGGGGGGCCTGCGAATTTGATTTGCCCTCTTACCATCGCTGGCTACATGGGGACGACGCGGTGCGGATAAAGGCCTTGCAGCAATGGGTAGACCCAATGCTCCCCATTCGTGACGGTGCGCTGCTGGTGCTGGCAATGCTTCGGGAAAGCGGGAAGCCGCAACGTCTACAGGCCCCACAGGGCATATTTCAGCAATCGCTTGGTGGACGTGTTGCGCAGATCGTGCGTATCAAAGTGCCGATTGCCCCGGAGTGTGTGCCGGAAGTAAGTGCCAATCGCTACGCGCTAAACATTCGATTCACCGCGCAAGGTGATGACGGGCGGCCGCACACCGTCGATCACAATGTCGCCTTTGATCTGACTTTCTGCAGCCTGTGAGTCGGGCAAAGGTCGTCAGTTGCCCAGGTTGCGGTGCCCAGGTCGAGTGGGGCCCCGCATCGGTCTTTCGTCCATTTTGTTCCAACCGCTGCGAGATGAGTGATCTTGGCGCTTGGGCGACTGAGCAATACCGCGTGGCGGGGACCGACGCCGACCGCTTGAAAGGTGATGAACAGACACCGACAAAACCTGGCGCTAATTAGGTTCGCGCCAGGCCGCTCGCCGCGCAGCAATGCCGTGGGCGCCATGTGTCCAGGCGGTTTCGAGATAAGCCCGTGTCAATCCACCGACGGCAAACACAGGCAACGGGTAATTCTCAATCAATCTTGAGAATCGCCGCCAACCCATCGCGACCCGATCTTTGTCCGTCGCCGCTTCGACCACGGGCCCAAGCACCACGAAGTCAAGTGCCAACGACGCGGCTTTGGCGAGTTCGCCCTCATCATGGCAAGTGGCGCCAACCCAAGCGAAATGCGGTCTTTCCTCGAGCCGGGCGAGCTGGGGGCCAGACAGATGGATCCCATCAGCGCCGATCTCTTGGGCTACCTGCATGTCGGCATTGACTAACAATCTTGCGCCGTGCGTTCGACACAAGGCCAATACTTTTTGCCCAAACGCCCGCAGCGCCGCGCGATCGGGCATCTTTTCGCGCAGTTGAACGAGCCGCAAACCCCGTGATAAACGCCACTCGAGCGCCTTGAGGAAAGCGTGTTCTCCCACTTCCGTCACATTGGAAATCGCGTATTCGGTAGCGATATCGAGGGCGCGTAACAGCGGCGTATTCGCTGGAAGCATGGGAGCGAGCGTCATTTGCTCTGGACGCTGCCATTCCAGCGCCTGATGTTCGCGCGCCACCATGATGCCATCCCAAGAAGTCACCCGATAGAAATAAATGCGGACCGTGGCGTGTGAATACTCAAATACCTGGGTCAGCCATGGATACGCGCAGGTAACGCGAATGCCAAGCTCTTCATGCAACTCGCGATCGAGGGCCACGCGTGGCGTCTCGCCTGGCTCCACTTTCCCGCCGGGAAACTCCCAATAGCCCGCATAGACCTTGGCGACCGGTCGTTGCGCAAGCAAAACTTGCCCATCACCTTGAATCAGCACGCCCGCAGCAACGTCAACCGCGGCGGCAGTCATTTCGATTTGCGCTTTAGCATTCCCGCATGCCGGCCGGCCCAATCCTGCGCGAAATGCCATGCGACCCGACCACTTCTGGATCCGCGTTGCATCGCCCATTGCAAGGCCTCGTCGCGCGCATTCGCAATCGTCTTCCCATCGCAGCCGAAGTGCTGCAACCAATGGTCAACGATATCGAGATACTCGTCCTGATCAAACGGATAGAACGACACCCAAAGACCAAATCGCTCGGACAGTGAAATTTTCTCTTCGGTTGTCTCACCTGGATGAAGCTCATCGCCGACATGCTTGAATTCAAGATTTTCTTGCATGTACTCAGGCATGAGGTGGCGGCGATTCGACGTCGCATACACGAGTACGTTGTCCGACGTTGCGGAAATCGAGCCGTCGAGCACGACCTTCAGCGCCTTGTAACCCGGATCAGACGCCTCAAAAGACAAGTCATCGCAAAAGACGATGTAGCGTTCCGGGCGCGCTCCCACAAGGTCGACAATTTCCGGAAGATCGACGAGGTCACGTCTATCGACCTCGATCAACCGCAGGCCGTGTCGGGCATACCGATTCAGAAACGCCTTGATCAGCGATGATTTCCCGGTGCCGCGAGCACCCGTCAGCAACACACTATTAGCCGGGCGACTTTCTACGAACTGCTTGGTGTTCTGTTCGATGATTTGCTTTTGCCGGTCAATGTCGCGCAGATCACCAAGCGCGATGCGATGGACATTGACGACCGGCTGGAGAAAACCGCGCCCGTTCCGATGCCGCCACCGATAGGCAATCGATGCCTTCCAATCAATCGAAGCAATCGGAGGCGGCAATACAGCCTCGATGCGCTCAAGAATACTTTCGACGCGAGCAATGAGCTTGGAATAATCAACCGGCATGAAAAATTCTACCTGGGGAAAAAACGGCAAGGCCTTGCACTCAGGTGCGGTACTCGGCGTTGATCTTGACGTAGTCGTAGGAAAAATCGCACGTCCACACGCGCGTGTTTGCGTTGCCGCGGCCAAGGTCCACGCGGATTGTAATCTCCGCGGGTTTCATCGCGAGCGCCCCCTGCTCTTCGGTGTAGGTCACCGCCCGCCCGCCGCGATCGAGGACCTTGATCGACCCAATGTGGATGTTGATACGAGACGTATCGAGGCCGACGACACCGGCATTACCGATGGCCATGATGAGACGACCAAGATTCGGATCAGATGCAAAGAATGCCGTCTTCACGAGCGGAGAGTGCGCGATTGCCTTGGCAACACGCGCTGCTTCATCCGCAGTAGCGGCGCCGCCAACTTCTACGGTTATGAATTTCGTGGCGCCTTCGCCATCTCGTGCAATCGATTGCGCAAGCGCAATCGCGACCTCCATGATGGTGGCTCTGAGCTGCAGGTACGCGACCTCTTTGACTGAAGCAATCTCGGATGCACGCGATTGCCCGGTCGCGATCAATACAAATGAATCGTTCGTCGATGTGTCACCATCCACCGTGACGCGATTGAAGGACTCGTCCGCCACCTCCTTCACGAGGGTCTGCAACGGCGCTGCGGCAATCACGGCGTCAGTCGCAATGAACGCAAGCATGGTTGCCATATTCGGCTGTAACATGCCGACACCCTTAGCAATGCCAGTCACAACGATCTGTTGGCCACCGATCGTCGAGCTTCTGGAGACGGCCTTCGCAACCGTATCAGTCGTCATGATCGCTTCAGCGGCCGCGCCCCAAGCGCCTTCACTCAAGGACGCGAAGCAGGCGGGCAAGGCCGCTGCAATCCGCTCGACGGGCAGATTCTCCAGAATCACCCCAGTCGAGAACGGTAAGACATTACCAGGAGCACATTGCATCCGCGCTGCCACCAGCGCGCAAGTCCGATTTGCCGCGGCAAGGCCTGCTTCGCCCGTACCACAATTGGCATTGCCCGCATTGACGATGAGGCCGCGGATCGACTCGGTCGCTGCCAGATGCTGGCGACAGATCTGAACCGGCGCGGCCGCAAAACTATTCTGGGTAAATACGCCCGCCACCCGCGATCCCGGGGCAAAACGCATCAACATCAGGTCGGTGCGACCTTGCTTACGGATGCCCGCTTGCGCGACGCCAAGTTCGACACCACGGACCGGTAGAAGATTGGCTGGATTGGGAGGTGCGAGATTAACCGCCATGGCGCGAACTTTTCAGAGGCTGAGGTCTGCTACGACGCAATTGCAAAATTCATTCGATGCCGCCCGAGAAGGAGCGCAAGGCCCCTCTCGTCTTGCATCAGGTTTCATGAAAGCTTACCGTGGCAATGCTTGTATTTTTTCCCGGATCCGCACGGGCAGACATCATTGCGCCCAACTTTACCCATCGTTTTCACGAACGGCATTCTCTTTGGCCTATCGCTTGCGGTTGCCGCCTCCGCGAGGACTTCGTCATAGTCGCCGTGATGATATTGAACGTTTGAAACCTGCTCAACTTGCTTTTCCACCTCTTGCACCTGCTCTTGCGTCTGGACTTGAACGCGCATCAGGGTGCGTGTGACATGCAGTTTTACCGTCTCAAGCAAGGTGCCGAACAACTCAAACCCTTCGCGCTTGTATTCCTGGCGCGGATTCTTTTGCGCGTAGCCCCGCAGATGGATACCCTGCCGGAGATGATCGAGCAGGCCCAAATGCTCGCGCCATTCATGATCGATCACGGTCAATAGGATCAGCCGTTGATATTGGGTTAGCGCCTCAGCCGGTGCCGGGGCGATCCGCTCCTCATAAGCTTTCTCGACAGCATCCGTCACCGCGGCAAGCAATTTCTCATCGTCCATGCCCTGCGCCGCCAGTGCGCGAACGGGAACCGCGACGGCGAGTTCAGCCTCAATGACTTTTCCCATTCCTTCGAGGTCCCACTGCTCCTCGACACTTTCCAGCGGGACGTGCGCACGGAAGAAATCCTCGACGACGCCATGGCGAAGATCCCTCACCTGGCTGGCGAGATCATCTTTGCTACCGGTGAGGATCTTGTTTCGCAGCTCATAGATAATCTTGCGCTGATCGTTGGCGACGTTATCATATTCGAGGAGTTGCTTGCGAATGTCGAAGTTGTGCGCCTCGACCTTCCGCTGCGCCGACTCGATCGAACGCGTCACGATGCCCGCTTCGATCGGTTCGCCCTCCGGCATCTTCAACATTTGCATGATCGAATTGATGCGATCACCGGCGAAGATGCGAAGAAGCGGATCCTCTAGAGAGAGAAAAAAACGACTGGAACCAGAATCCCCTTGGCGCCCAGAGCGGCCGCGCAGCTGATTATCGATTCGTCGCGACTCATGACGCTCGGTACCGATGATGTGCAGGCCGCCTGCCTTGACGACATGATCGTGCAAAGACTGCCACTCATCATGAAGCGTCTTCACCGCCGCTGCTTTCTTGGCCGGATCGAGATTGGCGTCCGCCTCGAGATGCTCGACCTGCTTTTCGACATTGCCGCCAAGGACGATGTCGGTGCCACGACCCGCCATGTTGGTCGCAATCGTCACAACCTTGGGGCGTCCAGCCTGGGCAATGATCTGCGCCTCGGAGGCGTGCTGCTTCGCGTTCAATACCTGATGCGGAAGGTTCTCTTTCTTCAGAAGACGCGCGTACATCTCGGACGCTTCAACCGAGGTCGTTCCAACCAAGACAGGCTGCCCGCGATCGCAGCAATCCTTGATCTCGGCGACCACTGCTGTATATTTTTCGGCGTTGGTCCGAAACACCTGGTCAAGGCGATCATCCCGCACCATATTCATATGGGTCGGCACGATGACCGTTTCCAACCCATAGATTTCCTGAAATTCATAGGCTTCTGTATCGGCCGTTCCAGTCATGCCGGACAGCTTGTCATACATTCGAAAGTAATTCTGGAAGGTAATCGAAGCGAGCGTTTGATTCTCATTTTGGATCGACACACGCTCCTTCGCTTCGACCGCTTGATGCAGCCCATCCGACCACCTGCGACCGGGCATCAGGCGGCCGGTAAATTCATCAACGATCACGACCTCACCGTCCTGCACTACATAGGCCTTGTCGCGAAAGTACAGATGATGTGCGCGCAATGCACAGTACATGTGATGCATGAGATTGATATTGGCCGGCTCGTAAAGGCTTGATCCTTCTGCCAAGAGCCCCGCGCGCGCGAGCATTCCTTCAGCGTGCTCGTGTCCATCTTCGGTGAGAAGGACGGTGTGATTCTTCTCGTCGACGATGAAGTCGCCGGGTTCGTCTTCTTTCTCGCAACGCTTCAGGAGCGGTGCGACTTCGTTCATTCGGGTGTAGACGTCGGTACGATCCTCGGCTTGCCCTGAAATAATGAGCGGCGTGCGCGCCTCATCGATCAGGATGGAGTCGACTTCATCAACGATCGCATAGTAAAGCCCTCGCTTCTGGATCCGCTCGGCAGGATCCATGACCATGTTGTCGCGCAGGTAGTCAAACCCAAATTCGTTGTTCGTACCGTAAGTGATATCGGCGGCGTAACTCGCCTGTTTTACCTCACGGGCATTCTGCGAAAGGTTCACCCCGACGGTCAGACCAAGAAAGTTGTAGAGCTTTCCCATCCACGCGGCGTCACGACTTGCCAGATAATCATTGACCGTGACGATGTGAACACCGCGGCCGGTCAAAGCATTCAGGTAGGCGGGCAGCGTAGCCACCAGCGTCTTACCCTCGCCGGTCCGCATCTCCGCAATCTTGTTCTGATGCAATACCATGCCACCAATTAACTGGACGTCGAAATGGCGCATATGTAAAGCGCGCTTTGAGGCCTCGCGGACGACTGCAAACGCCTCGGAAAGCAATTCTTCCAACATCGCCGCTTCGATTTTTCGCTTGTCGTCATCGCCTGCGGTGGCAACTTTGGCGGTCAGGCGGGCTTTCAGATCGGCGGTTTTTGCCGTGAGCTCCGCATCCGACAACGCGGCAATTTGTGGTTCGAGCGCGTTGATGAGCCGAACATTACGACTGTACTGTTTGAGTAGTCGATCGTTTCGACTCCCAAATACCTTGGTAAGGACCGTGGAAAACATCGCTCGTTTCGATCGACGGAAGGGGCAGGGTTCGTAGGGATGCTGGGCATTCCTGGCGGAACGCCATGCGCGCAAGGGCTTGGCACGGACTTCGTCTTGCGCTAAGAACCTTGGAATTTAACGCATACAGAGCAACATGTTAGCACGTCAGCCAGCCCTACAAGAGCTGGCGTTTCACGTCGCACCCTGCGTTGGACACCCTACTTGGCAGCGAGCTTCGACAGGAAACGACTCGGATTCTGAGCCACCACGTCCTGACGAACTTCAAAGTGCAAATGAGGACCCGTCGCGCCGCCCGTTGCACCCACATCCGCGATGCGCTGACCCCGCTTCACCACTTCACCCGGTTTCACATGCAGACGTGAGGCGTGGCCATAGCGCGTGATAAGACCCTTCCCATGATCGATTTCAACCATCAATCCGTAGGCGGAATCGCGCTCTGAAGTGATAACGATGCCACCGGCAGCCGCCAGGATCGGGGTCCCTACCGACGCGGCAAAATCGATCCCTTCATGATGCGCATTGTGACCACTGAACGGATCAATCCGCCAGCCGAATCCTGACACTGGATACGGCGCATCGATCGGGGCGGAAGATGGCAACAGCGTTTTCCTCGCGCGGTCGCGAACCAAATCGTCTTCGAGGACACGCAAGGCATCGCTGCGATGATCGAGACGGAGGGTCAGTTTGTCCAGCTCGCGCTGCAAGTCGCTCAAGGAAAACTGTACCGATGCCTCAGAAGTTGGTGCGGCACCGCCTCGTCCCGGCGTCTCATTGACCTTGACGTCGCGCGTCGACTTCAAACCCGCCAGCGAAACCAGGCGATCACCCAAGGTATCGATGCGCGTGAGATGGGCCTGCATTTCCCCTACTTTTACCGCCAATGCGTTGATGTTGTCGCGGACGAACGTTTCTTGCGCGCGATTTTCGCGCCCGTTCAGCTGCGCGAGAAAGCGCTCAATGCCGGGGATACCAAGGAGGGAAATGTTTTGCAGCGCGGCATACGAAAGGGTTCCCGCGGCGGCAAACAGCACGCCGACTCCAAGAAAAGCGCCTACGCACAGGTGTCTCGCTGACAATGTCAGCGAGACACCTGTGCGTAGCGACTAGAAACGATTATTATTTGCATGAAACGCCTCCCCAAAGGGCCTCGAGCTCAATAGATCAAGATGAATCGACTTTATTCCATATCGTCACTTCTCACCTCGGATGAACATCTTTCACGAATTTATGAGAAGGTCGCCCTGCTCGCCTCGATGCAACGTGCACTGGCCCGGGTGACATCCGCCGAATTTGCTAGGACATGCGCTGTCGCCAACATAAGGGGACAGACCGCAATCATCCATGCGATCAACAACGCGGCGGCCGCTCGACTTCGCCTCGTCATTCCAAAGCTACTCACGGCGCTGCGCGAATCGTCAAACGATGTTAACGCGGTGAAGGTTGAAGTGCAAATCCCCGAGTCCGCGACGAGCGGTCATCGCGTGCCAAGAAAAACAACAGTGCCGGCGAGTGCTGGCGCGTTGCTGCGGGGCCTGGAGGAGCGATTACCGCCTTCGCCGCTCCGTAATGCATTGAGTTCACTCGCGAAAAAATCGCAACCGTGATTCGCTCGTATGAATTCGGAGCCATAGTTCACGCTGTTAGCGTAGGTGACCGCTCGTCGGCAATAGGGCCTTTAGGCGTGTGTTAATGCGCACTCGCGCTGTGAATAGTTCGATCTCGGGCAAGCCATCGCGCCGCCGATCAATCAGCGCACTATTTAGCCTTAATTCCGGCCTTCAGTAAGAAATCGTCCAGCAGGCGGTTGAATCGATCCGCTTCGTCGACAAACAACGCGTGGCCGGCTTGCTGAAACACCTCAACCTGGGCGGAGGGATGCTTGCGTGCAAGGTTCTTTCCCTGCTCCGCCCATGCCGGCGTCACCGCATAAAGGATCGGACGCGTGGTTGAGTAGATGGCCTCGCGCCAATAGGTTCGCGGGTAGGGGTAAGAAAGCAAATCGATGGCCGCGGCAAGTGGCGTCTTGAGCGATGCGTCGGCAAGGCGTTTGTAATACCGGTCGGTCTGCGGACGCTTGTACATCGCACGGACAAATGATCGCGTCGTGCCATTGCGATCTTTCTTTAGCGCGCCGACGAAGTCAAACTTCGAATCGGGTGGCGGCTCTTCACCGATGGAATTGTCGATCAACACCAGCGCCGCCACGCGCGTGTCGCCATGCTGTTGAATATAGGTAAGAGCGTCCAACACGCCCAATGACCAGCCGACGAGGACGACGGACGATTCACCAATCGCCTCAATGAGCTCAGCGATGTCCTTCGCGCGGCGCTTCGGATGATGCCCTGAGGCTGCAATCTGGGAATTCCCCTGTGAACGCGGATCGAACGCAATGACCCGGAAATCCCGACTTAACGCGCAAACTTGGTGCTCGAAAATCCAGGCTGGCATCGTCCACCCTGGGATTAGGATGATCGCGCGCCCGCTTCCCGCATCGCGATAGTGAAGCCGCACGTTGTCGCTGCTGGAAAAGGAACGGTCGGCGCCAAGATCAGCGCTCATGGCCGAAGAACTCCACATATGGAAGCAAAGCGGTAACGCCGATAATCCGATCAGTCGACGGGTGGCACCGTAAATTTTATTGAATCGCATGAGGACATCGCGGCGGAAAAAATGACGGGGCAGGCGCTTAGAGGATCCGCTCGAGCAACAATACCCCGAAGAAAACGACCCCGATAACGACGGTAATCTGCATCGCGCGGTAAGCGAACCAGAGGTACCGATTGTTGCGCGTGAAGAGCCACATCAACACCGTCACCGCTAGAACGATGAGAACAATGATGCCAAGCAGACGAGCGACGATCATTGGAGCGTATGCCTGATTCGTGATGCGAGGTGTCTGCGGGCCCGCAAGCGAAGCGGACGGAACGAGGCAACCACCAAAGACTCCGTGCTCACGCCGCTTTCAACACCCAATCCAGCACCGTTCGAGGGGCTTCCGCGGAGTTTTCGAACGAAATGATACGGTGCGACGCCTCTTCCGCCAGCACCGCACGCAACAGCCTGTTGTTCAACTCGTGACCGGATTTATGTGCCGAAAATGCGCCGATGATCGGAAATCCGACCAGGAAAAGATCGCCAATGGCATCTAGCACCTTATGCTTCACGAACTCATCGGCATACCTGAGCCCTTCTGCATTCAAGACACGATACTCATCGACGACGACCGCATTGTCGAGGTTGCCACCTTGAATAAGCCCAATGTCGCGCAGCGCCTCGACTTCCTGGACAAAACCGAATGTTCGCGCGCGTGCGATATCCCGTGCATACGAAACTTTCGCTAAGTCGATGGTCAACGCCTGCGCCGTTCGCTCGACCGCAGGATGATCAAACTGGATTGAAAAAGTCAGCTTGAAACCATCAAACGGGTCCAAGCGAGCCCACTTGTCGCCATCGCTCACTTCGACAGTCTTCAGAATTTGCAGAAATCGCTTGGGCGCCGGTTGATCGACAAATCCCACCGACTGCAGCAAATAGACAAACGTGTTGGCGCTGCCATCCATGATTGGAACTTCCGGACCATCCAGATCGATCAGGACGTTGTCCACACCAAGCCCGGCCAATGCCGACATCAAGTGCTCAACGGTAGACACCTTGACGGCACCCTCGACCAACGCGCTGCACAACCGCGTATCGGTCACCTTCGTTGCGCCCACCTTCAGATCGGCAGCGTTCGACAAATCCAGGCGTCGGAAGGTCACGCCAGCATTCGGCGCCGCCGGACGTAGCGTAATGGTGACCTTGGCGCCGCTATGCAACCCAACACCGGTTGCCGTGACAGGGGCCTTCAACGTTCGTTGGCGAATCATCGAGTCGGTTCCGAGTCGGTTGACAATGCAAGAGTATAGACCGCCAATTCCACCAAATTCCGTCGATTTTTTCCGCACCGGGCGGACCGTGCCGCTGATGTTCCGGTTACAACCGCCCGAGCTGGCCCGTGCTGCCGGGATACCTCGGGCGCAATAGTCAGCGGCAATAGTGCGTCAAAGAAATCATCTGGCGGGTTTCAATCGGCCTGTTTGCGCAGAAACGCTGGAATGTCCAGACGATCCACCCCACTGGCGACCAACGCCTCGATCTGCGCGTTCGCTGCCCGGGTGCGCCTTACCACGGCCGGGACCTGCAACTGCTCATAATCGGGCTGCTGCAGTTGGACGTTGTCGGTTCCCGTCTTCGACGTGATCACATGCAACTGCTGCGGTTTGGTCTGCCGCACCTGCTCGCGCCCAAGACCGGTTGCCACGACGGTGACCCGCAGACTGTCTTCCACCGAATCGTCGTACACGGCACCGAAAATTATGGTGGCGTCCTCGGCAGCGAAGCCCCTCACCGTGCTCATCACTTCGTTTACTTCACGCATCTTGAGCGTTTCGCTCGCGGTGATGTTGACCAACACGCCGCGCGCCCCGGACAAGTTGACCCCCTCCAGCAACGGGCTTGCAATGGCCTGCTCGGCGGCCAAGCGCGCGCGATCGACACCGCTTGCGTGAGCAGATCCCATCATTGCCATGCCCATCTCAGCCATGACGGTACGCACGTCTTCAAAATCGACGTTGACCATGCCAGGTGAGTTGATAATTTCGGCGATACCGGCCACCGCGTTGCGCAACACATCATCGGCGGCGCGGAAGGCGTCTTTCATCGACACGTCGTCGCCCAAGACCTCCATGAGGCGCTCGTTCAGAATGACGATCAGGGAATCAACATGCTGCGCGAGTTCCTCGATACCCTGTTCGGCAATCCGCATTCGCTTGCCCTCGAAGCTGAATGGCTTGGTGACCACCGCGACGGTGAGGATGCCCATCTCCTGCGCGATTTCAGCAATGATCGGAGCGGCACCCGTTCCGGTACCACCGCCCATACCGGCCGTGATGAACGCCATATGCGCGCCGGTGAGGGCTTCGCGGATCGCTTCACGCTGCTCCATGGCGGCACCCCGGCCCGCTTCAGGGCGCGCACCAGCGCCAAGCCCCGAAGAACCGAGTTGAATCTGGTTCTTCGATAGGCAGCGGTCGAGCGACTGCGCATCGGTGTTGGCAATCACGAATTCAACCCCGGTCACGCCGTTGCGGATCATATGATCCACTGCATTGCCGCCGGCACCGCCCACTCCGATGACCTTGATCACCGTCCCACTTTGCTGAGATTCAACGAGTTCGAACATTTTTTTAGCTCCTGTATCGACTACGCACGGGAAACGCACCATTTTTTTATAGAACCGCTGCCGCTTGCCTTGAGCCGCGCACCGCGGATGCCACCTACCTCGTGACGCAAATTCTGCATTGCGACCCAAGGCCACCACCCATCAACTTCAAAAATTCCGTTGAAACCAATCTTTCATACGAGCAAAGGTTTGTCGAAACGATCCACTTTGCCGCGCCGCAATGCCGCGATCGAGCTGCGACTTACCCTCCATCAACAGGCCCATCACGGTCGCGTAACGCGGCGATCGCACGATCTCTGCGAGCGGCCCCTCGTAGCGCGGAATTCCAACCCGGACCGGCATATGAAAAATTTCCTCACCAAGCTCGACCATGCCCTGCATGACGGCCGAGCCCCCGGTCAAAACGATTCCCGAGGAAAGCAGCTCTTCATGGCCCGACTGGCGGAGCACTTGCTGAATGAGGGAGTACAACTCTTCGACGCGCGGCTCGATCACTTCTGCAAGCGTCTGCCTGGACAGTTGCCGCGGCGCGCGATCACCGAGGCCTGGCACCTCCACCATCTCATGCGGATCGGCGAGTTGGCGTAACGCGCAGCCGTGCTGAATCTTGATGTCCTCGGCCTCTGCCGTCGGTGTACGGAGTGCCATGGCGATATCGTTGGTGATCTGATCGCCGGCGATTGGAATCACCGCGGTATGACGAATAGCGCCCTGCGTGAAAACAGCGAGATCGGTGGTACCGCCGCCGATGTCAACGAGGCACACACCGAGATCCTTCTCATCTTCGGAGAGCACCGCGATGCTGGAAGCAAGCGGCTGCAGGATGAGGTCGGTCACTTCAAGTCCACATCTGCGCACGCACTTTGCGATGTTCTGCGCGGCCGACACCGCGCCGGTAACGATATGGACCTTGACCTCGAGGCGGACGCCGGACATGCCAAGCGGCTCGCGAATGCCGTCTTGACCATCGATTAAGAATTCCTGCGTGAGAATGTGGAGAACCTGCTGATCGGTGGGGATCGGCATTGCGCGCGCCGCCTCCATGACGCGGTCAATGTCCACCCGAGCGACTTCCTTGTCCTTAATCGCCACCGTGCCAGCGGAATTGAGACTTTTAATATGGCTTCCGGCAATGCCCGTGTACACATGCTGAATCTTGCAATCGGCCATCAGCTCGGCCTCCTCGAGCGCGCGCTGAATCGCGCTCACCGTGGATTCGATGTTGATCACGACCCCTTTCTTGAGCCCACTGGCCGGATGCGTGCCAAGTCCCACGACTTCAAACCTGCCATCTTCATGCCGCTCCGCCACCAAGGCGATGACCTTCGAGGTGCCGATATCCAATCCGACGATCAGATTTTTTCCTTCTCTAGGCAAGTGACACTCCCGAGTCCGTCCGCTGAACACGCATAGCTTTCATTACCCCTTTTTTCTTGCCCCGACGACCCGAGGCGCCTCGCCACCCAACCCACCGATGCGCACCGCGAATCCATTTGGATAGCGAAGATCGACATGCAGCATTTTTCGACCGGTGAGTTCGGTGGCCGCTGCATGCGAATCAACGAAGCGCTCCAAGCGCGCATCGACCGCCGACTTCTGCTGCTCGCGACCCAATTCGGCGATAAGTCCGGTGGAAAGCTTGAGCGTCCACGCATAACGCGGCGATAAGACCAACTCGACCGGCTCAGCATTAAGCGGCTTGACGATCTCGCGGAATTTGCAGTAGCGCTTGGCCACTTCCGCCTCGGACCCGTTCGGCCCAAACAAGCGCGGCAGACCCGCAGTCGGCGCACCGGCGAACAACTCTCCATGCACGTTGATGAGACGCTCGCCGTCCCAACGGCCGAGTACGCGATGCTCTTCGATCAGAATTGCCAGCCGGTCTGGCCATTGCAGGCGAACGTCGGCGTTGCGAACCCAAGGAATTTCCTCCACGAGTTGCTTGACCAAGGCGAGATCCGCAGAGAAAAAATTGCCGATGGGTCGTCCGGAAATGGCTTCGCTCACCTGATCCCGCGTCACACGATCAAGCAATCCATACACGCTTGCCCCGGATATCGTAAAGCTTGGTGAGCTTGCCAGTAGTACAAAACCAATCTTTGCCACGATCGCGCCCGCGAGGACCAGCATCCCAGTGGCAATCAGATTCATCAATCGAGCGTTATTCCACATGGGTATCAGTCTTTGCTCGATGCGGACGTATTGAGACTCGCCAGTTCGAGCACCTTCAGACAAAGATCCTCATACGAAATGCCTGCATGGCGCGCCGCCATAGGCACCAGGGAGTGGTCGGTCATCCCGGGTGAGGTGTTGACCTCGAGGAAAAATGGCTCCCCGGCCTTATTGAGCATTAAATCGACGCGGCCCCAGCCACGACAGCCAAGGATGTTGAATGCCCGCATGACCTGCTGTTGGATCGCCGCTTCGTCCGCTGCTGACAAGCCGCAGGGAAGTATGTAGCGCGTGTCATTTGCAATGTACTTGGCGTCGTAATCGTAAAAATCACGCGACGTCTCAAGGCGGATTACGGGCAGCGCAACGTCGCCTAGCACCGCGGCGGTAAGTTCCATGCCATCGATGAACTGCTCGGCGATCACGATGCGGTCGTAGCACGACGCCAGCGCAAAGGCAGCGCGCAGATCGGCACCGCGACGCACTTTTCTCATTCCGATCGATGATCCTTCGCTCGCAGGTTTCACCATGATGGGCAGTCCGAGTCGTGCGACCACCGCGTCGAAATCGCTCGTTGCCTCAAGCAATGTATATTGCGGCGTGGGGATACCAGCCGCCTGCCACAAGAGCTTGGTTCGCCACTTGTCCATGGCCAGCGCGCTCGCCATGACACCTGACCCGGTGTATGGAATTCCAAGCAGTTCGAGCGCTCCTTGGATGGTACCGTCCTCACCGAAGCGCCCGTGCAGCGCGATGAAGACGCGCGCGAACTTCTCATCGATCAAGTATTCGAGTCCGCTATCGCGAGGATCCACAGGATGGGCGTCGACGCCCCGCTTCAACAGGGCCGCGAGCACCATCGCGCCGCTTTTTAGGGAAACGTCGCGCTCGGCTGACCGACCACCCAGCAGTACGGCAACTTTGCCTAGTCGTTTCATCGCATCTCCCTGTTCGCGCGACCAATGATCCGGACTTCCGGAACGAGAGCAATGCCGAATCGCGTCAATACCGTGGCGCGCGCATGGTGAATGAGCGCCTCGATGTCCGTCGCGCTTCCTTGCCTCTTTGGGTTGACGATGAAGTTCGCATGCTTCTCGGAGATTCGCGCACCACCGATTGCAAAGCCCCTCAAGCCACAGGCCTCGATCAGACGAGCCGCGAAATCGCCTTCCGGATTTCTGAATACCGATCCGGCATTCGGCAAAGTAAGCGGCTGCGAGTTGGCGCGTTGCGTAAGAAGTACCTTGATCCGTTCCCGTGCCGCTTCTCGATCGCCAACGCCGAAACGCATCCATGCCGCAGTGAAAAACTCCTCTCTGCTGGGAGTCGGTTCGCAATGCCGATAGGCCAGGTAGAAATCGGAGCGCGCGCGACTATGCAGCACGCCTTGGCGATCAATCGTTTGTACATGATCGACCACATCCCAGGTCTCAGCGCCGTAGCAGCCGGCATTCATCGCGAGGGCACCACCGATGGTTCCCGGGATGCCAGCGAGAAACTCAGCCCCCACATAGGAATGATTCGCCGCAAAACGCGCCACCTTCGGACTGGCGACGCCCGCCTCGCTGTACACCAGATCACCGTCCGTTCGCATCACACCACGCGTGTTGTGCATGAGAACGATGACGCCATCGAAACCGCCCTCTCTCACCAGAAAATTACTGCCAAGTCCGACGAAGCAGACTTCCCGTTCCGCAGGGATTTCTGCCATGAACCCTTGCAAGTCGGCAAGGTCCGCAGGCGCATAGACTAGTGTCGCGTTCCCACCAGCTCGCCAGCTCACATGACGGGCCATTCGTTCGTCCCGAAGGAGTTGGCCGCGCAGGCTGGATCTGAATTGCATGGGCTCGCTCATATTCATGCGTCGCTTCTCGCCAGCTTGCCCGGCACCTGGCCGATCGACCCGGCACCCATCGTGAGGACAACATCGCCGTCACGTGCGATCTGCATAATCGTGGCAGGCATGTCCGCAATGTTCTCGACGAATACCGGCTCCACCTTGCCGGCAACACGCACCGCTCGCGCGAGGGAGCGTCCGTCGGCCGCGACGATGGCGGGCTCGCCTGCCGCATAGACTTCAGCAAGCACCAGAGCATCCACGCTCGACAACACCTTGACGAAATCCTCGAATAGATCGCGGGTGCGGGTAAACCGGTGCGGCTGAAATGCAAGCAACAAGCGTCGCCTCGGGAACGCGCCGCGCGCCGCTTCGATGGTCGCCACCATTTCAGCCGGGTGGTGCCCGTAATCATCCACCAGCGTGCAGGATCCACCGCCATCCAGTGCGACCTCGCCATACCGTTGGAAGCGCCGGCCAACGCCGCGAAATTCCGCAAGTGCCTTGACGATCGCACCGTCTGCGACACCAAGCTCATCTGCCACAGCGATGGCAGCGAGTGCGTTGAGCACGTTGTGACGACCGGGAATCGCCAGTGTGACCTCAAGCGGTGCATGGTCCGGGCGCAAGGCGCGAAATCGCATCCGACCGGCATCGGAGCTGATTGCTTCGGCGCGTATCGACGCTTCCGGTGAGAAGCCGTAGGTCTGAATCGGTTTGGAGACGAATGGAATGATTTCGCGCACCACCCGATCATCGGCACAGAGGATTGCCGTACCGTAGAAGGGCAGGTTCTCGATGAAGTTCGCAAACGCCTGCCTGAGCTTGGCGAAATCATGCTGATAGGTTTCCATGTGATCGGCATCGATATTGGTCACGACGGCGATCACCGGTTGCAGGTGCAGAAATGACGCATCGGATTCATCGGCCTCGACGACGATGAAATCGCCTTTACCAAGGCGTGCATTCGTTCCCGCAGCATTGAGTCGTCCACCGATCACGAACGTCGGATCAAGCCCTCCTTCAGCGAGAATGCTGGCGGTAAGGCTCGTGGTGGTCGTCTTCCCGTGTGTGCCGGCTACTGCGATGCCGCTCTTCAATCGCATGAGCTCGGCCAACATGAGTGCCCGCGGCACGATCGGCACCCGCGTCACGCGCGCGCCTATTAGTTCCGGATTGTCCGATCGCACCGCACTCGATACCACGACCACATCGGCGCGTGCAATGTTCGCTGCATCATGCCCAATCATCACACACGCACCCAACGCGATGAGTCGATCGGTGGCGGCATTGCGCGCTAGATCCGAACCGCTGACCTCGTAGCCAAGGTTCACCAACACCTCGGCGATACCAGACATCCCGGACCCGCCAATGCCGACGAAATGAATGCGGCGGACCTTGTGCTTCATACCAAGCTCTCGCAAATATCAGCAACATCCCTCGACGCATCCGGCCGCGCGAGCGTTCGCGCGCGTGCCGCCATCACGACCAGCCTGTCCCGATTCAATGCACCGATTGCAGCGGCAAGGTGCGCCGGTGTGAGCTCGCGTTGTTGGATCATTATTGCGGCGCCAGCATCCACCAGATAGCGAGCGTTGGCGGTCTGATGATCATCCACTGCGAGGGGAAAGGGGACAAACAGGGCGGCCACGCCGACCGCTGCCACTTCGGCAACCGTCATCGCCCCGGCCCGACATACGATCAAATCGGCCTTTGCATAAGCGCTTGCCATGTCATCGATGAATGCGACCAGTTCCCCGGTAACCCCCGCCTGGCGGTAGCTTGCGTTCAAGGCATCAATATTCTTGGCACCCGCTTGATGTGTTACGAGCGGACGCGTTCCAGGGTCCATCAACGCGAGTGCTTGCGGGATTGTAGTGTTAAGACTCTGTGCACCCAAACTGCCGCCCACCACTAGCAAGCGAAGCGGCCCAGACCGTGCGGCATACCGAGCTTCCGGCGTCTCGACCGATGTGATCGCACTGCGGACCGGATTCCCGACCACAACCGCTTTACCGATGGCACCGGGAAACGCGACGAGCACACGATCAGCGACTTGCGCCAGCACGCGATTGGCCAGGCCGGCGATGGCATTTTGCTCATGAATGACCAGCGGTCGATTGAGTAATGCAGCCATCATTCCACCGGGAAAACTGATGTAGCCGCCCATGCCGAGGACGGCCTCTGGCGCAACCCGGCGAATGGCGCGCAGTGATTGCCAGAATGCAATAAGCAAGCGCGTTGGCAGCAGGAGCTTGGCGAGCAGTCCCTTGCCACGCAAGCCGGTGAATGCGACCGGCTCAAGCGCGTAGCCATTTTTCGCGGCGAGTGTTGCTTCCATGCCGTTTGGCGCGCCCAACCAGACGATGCGCCAACCGCGGGTGCGAAGAACCTCGGCCACCGCGAGCGCCGGCATGACATGACCACCCGTGCCACCGGCCATGATGAGAAGGGTGCGCTGTGCATTACGCTCCACACGCTTGCCTCATTGTCATGCGTTGCGTCATGCCGGCAGCCCGCGGATGCGTTGCCGGTTTTCCCAATCGATGCGCATCAGGATGCCAAGGGCGATGCAATTGGCGATCGTGCCGCTGCCGCCATAGCTCATAAAGGGGAGCGTTAAGCCCTTGGTCGGCAGCATTCCCATGTTGACGCCCATATGGATAAACGCTTGCAAGCCAAACCAGGTGCCGATTCCTTGGGCGGCCAATGAAGCAAACGGTCGCTCGTAACTCACCGCCAAGCGGCCGACCACGAACGCTCGTGTCACGATGATCGCAAAGAGAATCACCAGGGATACCACCGCAACCAAACCTAACTCCTCGGCAATCACGGCGACGATAAAGTCGGTGTGCGCCTCGGTGAGGTAGTGATGTTTTTCAATACTGGCACCCAGCCCGACGCCGAACCATTCGCCACGCCCGAACGCAATGAGGGAATGCGTCAATTGGTAGCCCTTGCCGAACGCGTCGGCCCATGGATCCATGAACCCAAAGAATCGATTCAACCGATAGGAGGACACGGCAATCAGAAGGGCGAACCCCGCCACGAGAATCACAATCAACGCGGCAAACCACTTCGCGTTCATGCCGCCGATGAAAAGGATACCCGCCACGACGATGAATATGACAAAGGTGGCGCCGTAATCCGGTTCCAGCAGCAGCAACACGCCAACCGGGGGCATGACGGCGGCAAGCGGCAACAGTCCCTTTCTAAAGTTGTGCATTTGAAAGGCTTTGCGAGCAGTGAAGTCCGCCGCATAGAGCACCGCGAAGAGCTTCATGAACTCTGATGGTTGAACGTTCGCGATACCAAGCGAGATCCAGCGCCGCGCCCCATTGACCGGGCGACTGATCCCGGGAATGAAAACCAACACGAGCAAGACGACGCCGGCGAGAAAAAGCCACGGCGCAAGTTCCTGCCATGTGCGCGAAGAAATCTGGAAGGCAAGACACGCGGCGAGGATGCCCAACGCAATGTAAATCGATTGGCGCACCAGGAAATACGTGGGTTGATAGTGGAATGCCTTGCCTGCTTCAGCAACGGTGATCGAAGCTGAGTACACCATGACCAAGCCAAATAGCAGTAACACCAAGGTAGCCCACACCAACGCCATGTCGAATTCAGGCGTCACATGTGGCGCACGCGTGGTGCGTCGCGGCGCGTCGCGGCGCAAGCCGAACCAGGGCAGGCTAATTGCCATGCGCATTGGGCAGCCCTTTCACGATGGCGCTGAACACTTCGCCGCGATGCTTGTAATGATTGAACATATCGAAGCTCGCGCACGCAGGAGACAGCAACACGATATCGCCCGCCACTGCCATCTCACGGGCGCGGTCAATGGCGTCGGCCATCGACAGTGCTTTGATGCGGGCCACGCTCGATCCAGCCAAGGCCCGATCGATCACCGGACCGTCGCGACCGATCAGAATTACGGCACGCACAGCGCCACCAAGCGCATCTCGCAATGGCGTGAAGTTCTGACCCTTGCCGTCGCCGCCGGCAATGAGAACGACCCTGGCCGTGGTGCCCGCCAGCGATCGTGCGAATCCATCCAGCGCGGCAATCGTCGCACCGACATTGGTCCCCTTGGAATCATTGAAGTAGCGCACGCCATCCACTTCGGCAACCGGCTCGACACGATGCGGTAAGCCGCGAAACGCGCGCATGGCATTGAGCGCCCCGGTACGGTCAAGGTCGATTTCGCTAGTGAGGGCGAGCGCTGCCAATGCGTTGGCCGCGTTATGCAGGCCGGCAAGCTGCAATGCCGTGGCCGCAAGGACCGGCGTGCGGCCATGTGCCAGCTGAAAGCTACCGCCTGCGCGGATCAGTCCGTAATCTTGATCGGTCGGTGCCTCGTCCAACCCAAATGTGGTGACACCGCGATCGGCGCGCTGCATGGCTAGGCTCATCGGATCATTCCGATTCAATACTTGCAGGCCATCGCCCGCAAAGATGCGCGCCTTCGCGGCCGCGTAAGCATCGAGATTGGCATATCGATCGAGATGGTCCTCCGACAGATTCAGCATCGTCGCGGCGTCGAGGTTTAGCGAATACGTCGACTCCAATTGGTAACTCGACAGCTCCAGTACCCAAACCTCCGGCAGCGCATCCCGATCGATGCAATCCATCAGGGCCGTGAGTACGGCCGGACTAATATTCCCGGCCATTTCGGTGCGACGTTTGCCACCTGCAACGGTGGCATTGGTGAGCGCAGTCACCGTTGTTTTGCCATTCGTCCCGGTGACGCCAATGAGTGTCGGCGTCGCACGATCTCGATAGACATCCTTCAGTGCATTCGAAAAAATTTCCACATCGCCCACGACCGGGACACCCCGCGCGCTGGCGTCGCGGACGGTGGGTTCAGCAAGTGGCACGCCCGGGCTGATTGCGACCAGATCGATGCCCGCAAACGCATCGCGTTCAAACGCTCCGGTGCGCAGGATCGCCTGCGGGACATGCTGTGCAAGCGCAGCGCGCCCCGGCGGTTCGGCGCGTGTATCGGCCACGCACACGCGTGCGGCGCCGGTGCGCGCGGCCCAACGCGCCATCGACAGACCCGATTCGCCGAGCCCTAGCACGAGCACATTTTTCCCATCGAGACTCATCGCAGTTTCAAGGTCGAAAGACCGAAGAGCACCAGCATCATCGTCACGATCCAAAACCGTACGACCACTTGGGTTTCACGCCATCCACCCAATTCGAAATGGTGATGCAGCGGCGCCATGCGAAAGACCCGCTTGCCACCGGTCATTTTGAAATAGCCAACTTGAATCATCACCGACAGCGTTTCGGCGACAAACACCCCGCCCATGACAAAGAGCACGATTTCCTGGCGAACGATGACCGCAACGGTGCCAAGCGCAGCGCCTAAGGCAAGCGCCCCGACATCGCCCATGAACACCTCGGCCGGGTAGGCGTTGAACCATAGAAAACCAAGACCGGCACCGATCAAGGCACCGCAGAACACCGCCAATTCCCCGGCGCCGGGGATATGCGGAATCAGGAGGTACTTTGCATAGACCGCGCTGCCGGTGGCATACGCGAAAATTCCGAGCGCACCGGCGATCATGACAGCGGGCATGATGGCAAGACCATCCAGCCCGTCAGTGAGGTTGACGGCATTCGATGTCCCGACGATGACGAAATAGCTGAGCGCTATGAAGCCGAGGATGCCAAGCGGATAGGCGACATTCTTAAAGAAGGGCATGATCAAGCCGGTTTTCTCCGGCAGCTCAAGCGAAAATCCGCTCTGGACCCATGCGAGAAAGAGGTCCCACGGCTTGACCGATGAGGGCGTGTTGATGACAAAAGCCAGGTAGACCGCGGCCACGATGCCGATCATCGACTGCCAAAAGAATTTCGATTTGGCCGACAGTCCCTTGGGATTGCGATGCACGACCTTGCGATAATCATCAACCCAGCCAATGATCCCGAACCCAAGGGTCACAAAGAGCACCGCCCACACAAAGCGATTTTCAAGATCGCTCCAGAGCAACGTCGTGATACCAATCGACAGCAGGATCAACGCGCCCCCCATCGTCGGGGTACCTGCCTTCACCAGGTGGGTCTGCGGCCCATCGCTGCGGACGGACTGCCCGATTTTGTAGCTGGCGAGCTTACGGATCACCATCGGCCCGAGTATCAAGGAAATGGCGAGCGCGGTGAGCGTTGCGAGCACTGCACGGAGCGAAATGTAGTTGAAGACATTCAGTGCGCGAACGTCCTTGGCAAACAACTGGGCAATCTCTAAGAGCATGTTGCTTCTCCGCTGCGCAAGTGGGCTATGACGCGTTCCATGCGCATGAAACGCGATCCCTTGACGAGGATCGTGGTGCCGTCTACCGGCAGATCGTGCATGCGCGCCATGAGCGCGGCGGCCGCGGAAAAATGTTCGGCGCCCAGTCCGAACGAAGCGACGGTCGCTTTGGTCATCTCGCCCAAGGCAAGCAGTCGATTGACACCCTGTTCACGCGCGTATCGCCCGACTTCGATGTGGAAGGCTTCACCGTTCGCGCCCACTTCACCCATGTCGCCGAGAATCAAGATTCGCGGTTCCGGAACACCGGCCAAGATGTCGATGGCGGCGCGCACCGAATCCGGATTCGCGTTGTAGGTGTCATCGATCAGCAGCTCACCGCGTGCGCCGGTAAAGCGCTGCAGACGGCCCTTGGCCGGGCGAAAGGCCGACAGGCCGCGGCCGATCGATTCGAGATTGGCGCCCGCCACGCTGGCGGCGGCAGCCGCCGCCAATGCGTTCTGTACGTTGTGCATGCCCGGAATGTGCAAGGTCGCTTCCGCAGTCCCTTCGGGAAGGGCAATGAAAAGATGCGTTACAGCGTTCTGGACCGTGAATCTCCCGGTGACATCCGCGCCGTCTTGTACACCGAAACTTCGCACTGCCCGAGGATGTGCGAGGGCACGCCATTGCGCGGCATGCGCATCATCGGCGTTGATGATTGCGGTCCCATTGCGGCTGAGCGCCGCGATCAACGCGCCATGCTCGATGGCAACCTCCGCCACGCTTTGCATGAACTCCTGGTGTTCGCGTTGGGCGTTGTTGATGAGACCGATCGTCGGCTGGGCGATGGCGGCAAGGAGCGCCGTTTCGCCCGGATGATTCATGCCGATTTCAATCACGCCGACCCGATGGTTCGTGCGGAGATCAAGGAGGGTCTGCGGCAAGCCAATGTCGTTGTTCAGATTGCCGCGGGTTGCCAGTACCTGCTCATCGCCGAAATGCGCGCGAAGAATCGCGGCAATCATTTTCTTGACGGTGGTCTTGCCGTTCGAGCCGACCACCCCGATGACGGGTAGAACGAACTGGGCCCGCCACCATTTGGCGAAGCGACCCAATGCAGCCTTGGTGTCACGCACTTCGACGATGGGCGCATCGGGCAATTGCGCGGACAGCTGCGAGGCCGTATCGGCAAGGACCGCGATCGCACCATGCTGCAGCGCTTCGTGCGCGTATGCATGGCCGTCGAAGCGCTCGCCCCGCAACGCAATGAATATCGAGCGGGGCGGAATTGCTCGGCTGTCGGTGGTCACGGACTCAAATCGAACATCGGCACCATGAGCAACGCCACCGATTGCTTGTGCGAGGGCGTGAGTGCTCAGCATGTCAGCGCCTTCAGTGCGGCGCGGGCCTCGAGCAAATCGGAAAACGGCCGCCGTACGCCGGCGATTTCCTGATACGGCTCATGACCCTTGCCGGCCAGCACCACCACATCGCCTGCCTGCGCACCGGCCAGCGACTGGCGGATCGCTGCCGCGCGGTCTTCAATACAGATTGCCTCGGTCGCGGGCGGCATGCCTGCAACGATTTCCTGCATGATCGTCGGCGGATCTTCGCTCCGAGGATTGTCACTGGTGACGATCACCTCATCAGCGAGCTCTGCAGCGAGCGCGCCCATGAGCGGCCGTTTGCCGCGATCCCGATCGCCGCCGCAGCCGAAGACGACAATCAGACGACCACGATTGGCATTGGCCACATCACGGGCGGCACGCAGCACCTTATCCAACGCATCGGGCGTGTGGGCATAGTCGACAATCACTTTCGGTGTGTCGCGCCCTCCTAGCATCTCCATGCGCCCGGCGACCGGTGGCAAATCAGAAAGGAGTGCGACCGCCTTCTCAAAGGTCAATCCCGAAGCGATCAAGGCACCACTGACCGCCAGCATGTTGGCGACGTTGAATCGACCAAACAGCCGTGTCCTGACATCTGCCGATCCAAGCGAGGACTGCAAGTGAAACCGCACTCCCGTCGGATCATGCTCGATCGCGCTTGCTTGCAAGACGATGTCGCACGGCAGACTTGAATCATGATCGGACGACAGGGTGTAGCCAATGCACCTGACGTTGCGATCCGCGCTGCGCCAACCAAGCGTACGACCCAGTTCATCATCAAGATTCGTGACGATGTGGGTGAGCGATGAAAAATCGAACAGCCGTGCCTTGGCCTTCGCATAGGCGGCCATGTCCTTGTGATAGTCCAAATGATCACGCGACAAATTGGTGAACACCGCGCAGGCAAACTGCACGCCGTCGACCCGTCCCTGATCGAGTCCAATCGATGAGACTTCCATCGCGGTGGCGCAGGCACCGTCACGGACGAAATCGGCCATTGCTTTGGCGAGCACAATCGGATCGGGGGTCGTGTTCGGATTAGGGACCAGTCGATCTGGAAGACCGATCCCCAAGGTACCGATTACCGCCGATGTTCGACCGGCAGTGTTGAGCGCACCCACGATCCACTGGCTCGCCGAGGTCTTGCCGTTGGTTCCGGTGACGCCAACCACCCACATGCGACGCGATGGTTGTCCATAGACTTCTTGTGCCAGCGGTCCCACCGCATGGCGTAGCTCGTCGATGCCGCAATGAGGAACCGTCCATGTTTGATTCCAGGAAAAATCCGTCCGCTCCCACACCACTGCGCGCGCACCCTGTGCAATCGCTTGCGGAATAAAGGCCCGGCCATCCGCTGCTGCACCAGGATAGGCGATGAACACATCACCCGGACGCACCGCACGGCTATCGGCACAAAGGCTCTTCACCGGCACATGCTGCGCGCCGAGCGAATGAAGAATGGCCGCGGGCGCCGTGCTCATGTTGATTCCTTGAGTTCAGCGGCCGCCGATGACAATTCAATCGGCTTCATTGGCGCATCAGGGACCACACCGAGTGCTCGCAGTGATGCGCCCATAACGATCGAGAACACTGGTGCAGCCACCATCCCGCCGTAATACTGACCGGCACGCGGCTCATCGATCATCACCGCAATGACGAGGCGTGGAGCGGAGGCCGGTGCGAAGCCGACGAACGATGCGACATGTCGGTCTGGGGCGTAGGCGCCGTTCACAAGCTTGCGGGCGGTGCCGGTTTTCCCCGCGACGCGATACCCCATCACCTGCGCACGCGGGGCGGTGCCCTCATTTTGCACGGCCATCTCGAGCATCCGGCGCACTTCGAGTGCTGTCTTGCTTGACACAATCTGCTTGGCTTGCGCGCTACGATTATCGCGAACAAAAGTAAGCGGGACCATGTCGCCATCGCGTGCGAAGATGGTATAGGCGCGCGCCAGCTGCAACAAACTAGTCGCGATGCCGTGACCATATGACATCGTGGCTTGTTCGATTGGGCGCCAGGTGTTCGCCGGGCGCACCTTGCCGGTCGCCTCGCCCGGAAAGCCAAGACGCATGGATGTTCCAAATCCCAACCCGTTGAAGAACGACCACATTGCTTCAGACGAGAGATCCAAGGCGATCTTGGCTGACCCGACGTTGCTCGATTTTTGGATGATCTCGGCAACGGTAAGCATGCCGGCCGGATGCGCGTCGCGAATGATGGCAGGACCAATGCTGAACGTACCGGGTGCGGTCTGGATCTGCGTTTGCGGTGTAACGATGCCCGCCTCGAGCGCGAGCGCGACGGTGAAGGGCTTCAGCGTGGAACCTGGTTCGAATGCATCGGTCACGACGCGATTACGCATCGCGCTGGTACGCAAATAATCCCGGTTGTTCGGGTTGTAGGTGGGGACGTTGGCGAGCGCAACAATCTCCCCGGTCGCCGCATCGATGACAACGATGCCCCCACCGGTGGCACGATGATCTGCGACCGCCTGCCGCAACGCGCGGAATGCGATGTTCTGGATGCGGCTGTCCAGCGCAAGGGTGAGATCACGCCCTTCATGCGCTGCGCGGAGTCCTTCGACATCCTCGATGATGTGACCCTTGCGGTCCTTGATGACGCGCCGATTGCCGGGCTTTCCGGCGAGGTGCTCCTGATACGCGAGTTCAAGGCCCTCCTGGCCGATGTCATCGCGACCGGTAAAGCCAAGGAGGTGCGCCATGACGTCACCGCCCGGGTAGTAACGCCGGTATTCGCGGCGATGAAAAATTCCCGTCATCCCAAGCGCATCAAGGCGTTCCGCCATTTCCGGTGGGACCTGCCGGCGGAGATAAGCAAAGTCCTTGTCCGCGGCCGCAATGCGTTTTGATATTTCACGCGGATGAAGATCAATGACGTGACCGAGCTGGCTCATCTTGGCCGGGGTCGCGTCAAATTCACTGGGAACAACCCAGATCGATCGCACCGGGGTGCTTACCGCGAGCGGTTCGCCATTGCGATCGAGGATCCGGCCCCGATTTGCCGGCACCTCGATCACGCGGCTGTAACGTGAGGCGCCCTCCTTTTGCAGAAACCCTTCTTTCATCTGCTGCAGATAGAACGCGCGCCCGATCAACGCGATAAATCCCAACGCAAACAATCCCATCACGACGCGCGCACGCCACGCCGGTAGCGTCCCGGCCCGGCTTTGTGTGTGTTCGCGCCTTTTCACTTGCGCTCGCCTGCCGGCAAGATGATGGTGCGGGACGTGTCCGCGGGCCGCAGTCGCAGCTTTTCGGTTGCAATACGCTCGACGTTCGCGTGCAAGGCCCGCGTGCTCTGCTCAAGCTGCAATTGACCGTATTCGACATCCAGTGCGCCGGCACGGGCCACTTCATGCTCATACTGCGTCACCATGCGACGCGTCCTGTGTTGCGACGTCACCAGGCTAAGTGCGCAGACGATCAGCACGGCAATCAGGATGAAATTGGTGCGCAGCATGGGCGCTACGCCATCCGCTCAGCGACGCGCATGATTGCGCTCCGTGCACGTGGATTGGCCTCCACCTCGGCAGCCGATGGGCGCACCGGCTTGCCAATGACCCGCAACGCTGCCTGCGGAAGATCGATGTCCCGAATCGGCAATCGCGCAAAACGCGCCTCCGGATGGGCTTCGTCGCGCATGAAACGCTTGACGATGCGATCTTCGAGTGAGTGGAAACTGATCACCACGAGACGTCCCATTGGAAGAAGAATATTCATTGCGTCCTTCAGACCTGCCGGAAGCTCTTCAAGCTCCGCATTGATGAAAATCCGTAGAGCTTGGAAGGTACGCGTCGACGGATCCTGACCCGGTTCACGCGTCCGGACCGCGCGACCCACGAGATCGGCAAGTTGTCCGGTGGTGCGGAGCGGGTCGCCGGCCCGAACAGCAACAATCGCCTTTGCAATCTGCCGAGCAAACCGTTCTTCGCCATAGTCCCGTACAACCCTCGTTATGTCCGACTCGTCGGCATCATTGAGCCAATCCGCCACCGACTGCCCACGCGTTGGATTCATGCGCATATCGAGCGGACCGTCGAAGCGAAATGAAAACCCGCGCGCCGGATCGTCCACTTGCGGGGAGGAAACGCCCAGATCGAACAGCACACCATGCACCTGCGCTCCCCCCGCCGCCGAACATGCGGCATGCAGATGGCCAAATTCGGTGTGAACAATGGCGAATCGTGGATCGGCGATCATTTGTGCTGCTGCCACTGCATGCGGATCGCGATCGAGTGCCAGCAGGCGCCCGGTTGGCCCGAGCCGCTCGAGAATGCCCCGACTGTGGCCGCCTCGACCAAACGTGGCATCGATGTACACACCGTCCGGTCGAATCGCCAACGCCTCGATCGATTCCGAAAGTAGGACCGGAGCATGGGAAGGGGATGCGGAAGTCCTCAATCAAGTTCATCCCGGGGCCCGTCAGAGGGTGAAGCTTTCACCGCCGGGCGGTGGGCTATTGAGCGCGCCCGATCGCTGCGTCGCCTCGGTCGCACGCCACTGCTCGGCATCCCAGATTTCGATGCGATTGCCCTGCCCCATCATCTTTACGTCTTTGGTGATGCGGGCTTGCTCGCGAAGCGACTGCGAGACGAGGATTCGATCGCTTTTATCGAGTTTGTGATCCTCGGCATGGCCGATGATCATGCGCTGCCACCAGCGCGCCTGCTCGTTAAAGGCGGACAGCTGTTGGAGACGCCCCGATACCGCCTGCCAGTGTTCTACCGGATAGAGAAGTAGGCAGCCATCGGGCCCCGCCGTGAGGACCAACTCCGGGTCAGCCAGGAGTTGGTCGCGATAACGCTTCGGGATCGCCAGGCGCCCCTTATCGTCCAAACTCGCTTCGCAAGATCCCTTGATATACACGGCGCCCCAACCACGCTAGGTTGCGCGGAACGGTCCGCGCTTCCAGGAGTAGAGAGCTCACGCTCCAAAAAGCGGGTTTTAAGTGAAACCACGACATCTGGCGCCACCAATTCCCACTTTTTCACCCCTTATACCCACTTTAGGCGAACGGGTGTGGTTGGGTCAAGCCTAATTTCGTGATTTTTTAACTGCAACAAGGACTTAAGGGTAGTTATTAACGCAGTCTTAAACCTCGAAATTGAGAGTTTTCAGAGCGTTACGAAGACTACCGAAAGTAAAAAATCAAGAGTTAGCCCCGTCTATCCATCTGTGACGGAAAAGTCGGGAACTCGATCGATTCAGTGGAGATGCTTCGTCCCGCCAGGCATCGGGCCACGCATTGATGAGGCACCTGGCCCAGTATTTCCGGACGCTTTCCGTTGCTCAAATAACTTTGTTATAGCCGCCACCACTTCGCCGATTTCCGCATCGGAGAATTGTCGTGCAAGCATGGTAGATACATCCTGCACCATACGACGGCGCTTCGCCTCTTCAATCGACTCGGCGGATGGGCCGATGAACACCACGCCGAACTCATCGCGCCCGTCCTCGTGATAGTAGGAAATTTCCACTTCGGTGGTCTGTTCGCAATATTGGCCAAGTGTTGCCAAGGACTCTTCGACGACGCGCTGAAAATTTCGACCAACCCATCCAGTCCAACAAATCTGCAGCACACGACGACGCGAATCCATCGCGATGCCAGGCTCTTCTTCGCGCGCACTGGTCGCCTCGGTGAGCGAATCGACGTCCACGTATTCAAACCAAGTGCGCAATGCGGATTCGACATCACTCACCGATACGCCGCGTTTCAAAGGGACATCGCCGTGAACATGAACTTCAGTATGCATGGTTTGAATGAGATGATTGCAAAGAACGGCGCCGGACGGCGCCTCGTCTTGCCACTATACCCCGATCGCGGATGCGCCTCCAACGACGCCAGAGCCCCAATGCGGACTCCGTTTGACATCGCCCGCCAGGTTCGCGAAGATCGCCGATTGGTCGTGATTTGAGTCAACCCGCGCAGTGCGTTTCCTACCATAGCCAAAGGAAAGAGTAATGACCCTTGATGCAGCAGCCCTCGATCTGATTTTTCGCAATGCCCGCTCAATCAATGTGTGGCTGCCCAAACCCGTGACCGATGATCAGGTGAAAGCGATCTACGAGGTGATGAAGTGGGGCCCAACCTCGGCGAACTCTTCGCCGGCGCGCATTCTCTTTCTGCGAACACCGGCGGCCAAAGAGCGGGTGCGTCCGGCCTTGAGCGCGCAAAACGCGGAGAAAACAATGAGTGCTCCGGTGGTTGCGATCATCGGCAATGATTCGAGGTTCTACGAAAATTTGCCGCAACTATTCGCCCACAACCAGACCGCGCGCAGCTGGTTTGAAGGTGACGACAAGAAGGAGGTCGCCGCGGTAACCGCCATGCGCAATGCCACCTTGCAAGGCGCGTACTTCATCATCGCTGCACGTGCGCTGGGTCTTGATTGCGGGCCGATGTCAGGATTCGATAACGGCATTGTCGACAAAACGTTTTTTGCCGATGGCCGTATCAAATCGAATTTCATCTGCAACATCGGCTATGCCGATCGGGCCAAGATCATGCCGCGCAATCCGCGGCTCACCTTCGACGAGGCATGCCAGCTGCTCTAAGCGCCTCAACCGCCGACCGCTTCCACCTTCCCGCTGATGGTCGAGCGGAACACGGCGTCGAGCGCCGAAATATTCGCGATCATCTGACTTTGCGGGACTGGATATGCGGCGCGGCCTTCGCACGCATCGCCAAAGGCCTCCAGATTCGTGAGCACGGTGTGGGCGGTCGGATAATTGGTGGTGACGGCTTCGCCGCCTCGCTTGCATACGGTGAGCGTCCATCCCTTGGGCGTTTCCGGATGGGCAATGTCACGGACCTCCACCCAACCGTGCGAGCAGTACACTGAAAACCGCCCATAGAAAGGCGTGGCGAGAATGGCGCCGATCATCGAATGCCCGCCATTCTTGAACGACACCATGATCGCAAGCGTATCGCCGTTGGTCAGCTGGCTACCCAGCTGCTTCACGCTGGCGCGCACCCAATCGGCCTCGCCGAACACACCCACCGACAGATCGAGCATATGGATGCCGGTTGCCGTCATCGGTCCGGCCGGTGCTTCTTTGTTGGAAAGACGCCAATTGTCGGCCTGCAAGGTCAGAAACTTATCCTGGCTGAAATTGCATTCGACTTGCAAAGGGGTGCCGAGCTCGCCCGCCTTGATCATGCGCATCATTTCGACGATCGGCGGATTGAAGCGCATCTCATGACCGACCGCGATCTGCACGCCCGCGTCATTGACGGCTTTCATTGCCGTCAGCACTTCAGCACCTGACATGCAAAGCGGCTTTTCGCAGAACACGTGCTTACCCGCCCGCGCTACCGCCTGAATCTGTGCGCAATGCAGCGTATGCGGTGTGCAAAGAACAACGCCCTTCACATTCGGGTCTTTCAATACCTCGTCAAGCGACGTGCTGAATGCAACACCATGCTTGGCACCAATCGTCTTTGCCGCATCCGCGCTGACATCGGCCACCCGCACGAGCTTCAATTTCTTGCTGGTGACGACTAGATCGGTAATGATCTTTCCCCACCACCCAAGGCCTACCACGGCGATATTCAACATTGATAATTCCCTTATTCGAGGCGGTACACACGTGCCGCCGTATCATGAAAAATGGCCCTCTGATCAATTGCGGATGCGCCCGCCAGCAGCGTCTGCATGGTGGGGACGATGAGCGCATAAGGCGTCCACAATTTTTCGATCGGAAAATTACTGCCGAACATGCAACGCGTAGGGCCAAATAGCGCGAGAGTCTCCTCGACTGGCTGGCGCCACAAGTTCACCGAGCATTGGCGAACGAACGTGCCCAGCCCGGAAAATTTCGTCACCACATTGGGACATGCGGCCAGCAGTTTCATTCCCTTACGCCATAGAGCGATGCCGTTCGCCGTGCGGTCTTCAAACATGCCTGCATGTAACAGCACGAGCGTGAGCCTCGGGAAATCGCGTGCGAGCCGGGCCGCGTCTTCCATCTGACTCGCGAAGACTTGCAGTTCGAACAAGAGGCCGCGCTGCTCGACTTCCCGCAAGCCACGACGCCATGCCGGATCGTTCATCAGATCGGGCCGTGCCGCGAACCGATAAAGCGTCTTCTCATGCCAATGGATCTGCTGGCGAATGCCGCGCATATTCCGGTACCGGAGCATGCGATCAAGCGTGGCGCCGACATCGGGCGCACTCAGATCGGCGTAACCGACAATGCCGTGCGGAAAGCCGTGCCGGTTCGCCACCGATTGCACCCATGCAACTTCATCGACCGAGCGCTCCACCGGCCAGTTGGCCTGCACATATACCGACTTCGTGACCTTCGAATCGTGCAGGTCCTGCAGGAACTCCTCGATCGGGTAGTCCCGCTGCAATGCACCGTACTCGCCAAAGATGCGTGGCTGCTGTGGGCCTTGCAGCCATTTGATATCGGCCTGGCGCCAGATGTGGTGATGGGCGTCGATGATCATTCAGTGCGTTACCCCTGAATCGGTGTGGACTGCCAACACACCATCTGCCAGCCGCTCGCGCCCTTCACCCACACATTGGTGAAGCGGCTATTGAGGAGCTTTGGCTTGCCGTCGGCGAAGATGTTGATCTTCACATGGCCGGTGACGACCGCCGTATCGCCGTACACCTGGATCATCTCGCTCGGCCGCTCGATCGACTGGTAATCCCATTTCTTCGAGCGCACACCGTCCATATACGTGGCCTTGGAGTCCGCACCACCGTATGAGTGGGTGTACACGAGCCCTGCCCCCAGCAATTTATCGAGCGTGGCGGCGTCTTTGGCGATCATCGCCTGATAACGCCGGTCTTCCAGCGTCTTGATTTCCAGTTTTACTGCTTCAGCATCCATGTTGTCTCCATTTGGTTAATTCAGTGCGTTAAACCGGCTGCATCCCAAACGTGTAGTCCAGGGTGTAGAAGGGCACGGTTGATTTCTTGCCATCGGGCGTTGGTTCGCCTTCGGCATGGCGCACATAGTTGCCGATACAGGAACTGCGCACGCCAAAGACCGCATCCGAATCGAGATACTCATCGCCCTCGACGAAAATATGCGTGATCAGTTTTTCGAATCCGGGCGCGTGCACCATGAAGTGAATATGCGCGGGTCGCATCGGATGACGATTGGTCGCCTTTAACATCGCACCGACCGGCCCATCGGTTGGAATTGGATAAGCGCAAGGCTTGATCGTCCTGAATGTGACCGCCCCCCTCGCATCGCTGGTGAAGGCCGCGCGCAGCTCCATTTTCGCAGGGGTCCAGTTCGGGTCCTGTACGTCATAGAACCCCTCCGCGTCAGCCTGCCAGATATCGACCTGCGCATTGGCGATCGGTTTGTCGGCAACGCTCTTGATGAGCGCATTCACGTAGCAGGGATCACCCTTTCGCTTGCCTGAGATATCGGCGCCATTCGCGAGCTTCGGTGCATTCTCGATGTGGAAAGGACCGAATACGGTCTGCTCGGTAGCCTCTTGATCCCGTTTGTTGCTTTGCGCGCATACCAGCTGCGATAGACCGATCGTGTCTGACAGTAAAATGAACTCCTGCCGCGTGTCGGTACACTTGTGGCCGGTCGCGGTCAGAAATTTGATGCCTTCATACCACTCCTCTTCGGTCAAATTCACTTCACGCGCGAACTCATGCAGGTGACGCGTGAGGGCATTCATGATGACCTTCAAGCGCGCATCGGGCGTATTGGCGAATCGCTCAATGACCGCTTGCGTGACATTGTTTTCGTTGAGATTGCGGGCGACCGAGCCCTTGATGAGCGCCATGTTCGACTCCAATGATGTAGGTGTAAGGCCCGCGCGCATGATTCGACCGAGGGCATTGCAATGAGTTTATACGAACGGTCGATCAGAGCAGCACCGCCGGCGAACCTTCCTTTGCCGAGGTAACGATCGCCTCCAGCACCCGCACATTGTCGAGCAATTGCATGCGACTGAACCGATACTGCGCTTCCCCGCTCACTGCCTTGGCCCAGGCCTCAAGATTCGCGAGCACGGTGTTGGCCGGGAGAAAGGACTGGTAGGTGCGATGGCCCTTTGCATCAGCGATCGTCACATCGCTTGGCTCGCCTTGGTCCACATTCGCGTTTTCCTTGATCTCCATCCATCCTTTTGTACCGAACACGGTGAACCGCCCGTGATAAGGGGTCGAGGAGATGCAGACGAATGAACCGGTCACACCCGAGGCAAAGTCGATCTGCGCGGAAACATGGTCATCGCCTGTCATGCGGGAATACACGCGCGCGGTTCTGGCGATCACCCGCTTGGGACGGCCAACCAGCGACATGAACAGGTCAGTGACGTGAATGCCGAGCGCTGTCATGGCGCCGGCCGGTGCGTCTTTCGCGCCAACCCGCCAGTTCGAAGCATCGAGCGTGGCAAAGAGGTTGTGACTCATGTTCGCCTCAAGATGCAGGATCTCACCGAGCGCGCCCGAATTCACCTTCGCAGCGAGCAACTCCATCGCCGGCTCAAAGCGCCGCTCATGGCCGATGCCAAGCGTCACACCTGCTTTATCGCATGCCGCGAGGATCCGTTCTGCACCGACTGCGGTCAACGTCAGGGGCTTCTCGCAGAACAGTTGCTTGCCGGCAGCCAGCGCGCGCAGGCATAGCTCTTCATGCGTGCTGTGCGGCGTGGCAACGATGATCGCAGCCACGGACCGATCGGCCAGCACCTCGTCGATCGAGGCCGACAGCTTGACCCGATATTCGCGCGCGAAATCGCCCAACTGCGCGGCCGCGACATCGATGCCATGGGTCACGCGAATGCGCGTGCTCTCTTGCAAGCACTTGATGATCTGCCTGCCCCACCAACCAAGACCGATTACCGCCGCGGTGATCATCGCCGTCTACCAGTAGGTCAATGTTTCGATGCCGCTGCCGCCATCGAAATAACCGAGAACCTTCCGCGCTTCCAGATCGAATACGGTGGCAATGCCGCTGTCGTGATTCGCAACGATGGCGGTCTTGAGATCCGGCGCGAACGCAAACCCCATTGGTCCTTTGGCGACGACCATCGGCGTTTGCCGGCCAAGATCGGTGGCATCGTGAATGTAGATCACGCCAGACGCGAAATTCGCCGTCACGACAAAGCGGCCGTCCAACGAGAAGCGAATACGCATATTGCGACTGCGCTTGGGATTGGTCGGCGGATTGCCTTGCAGCTCGACCGACTCGACGATCTGGTCGGTCGCGGTGTCGATGACATGTACCCGCGCATCGAAATTATCGACCACGAGCACGCGTTTGCCATCCGGCGAGACCGCGATGCCTTCGGTCCCTTGCTTGGCGCTGGGAAGCTCGATCGACTTAACGAGCTTGCGCAGGGCAACATCGAACACGCCCACCGAAGCGGTCTTGTTGGATACGTAAATTTTGGCGCCATCCGGCGTCATGGTGATCCAGTGGCTACCGGTGGACCCGGTATCAAAAGCTTCCTCCACCTTCTTGGTCGCCGGATTCACCACGACGATTTTGGCGGATGCATCGCACGAGACCCACAGCCTGCCATCGGCCGCCACCATCATCCCATGCGGGGCAAAATACGGCGCCACACTGATGGTGTCCCGGACGCTCCGCGCGTCAAGATCGATGACAGCGATCGTTTGCGCGGGCGTTGGATTGTTGCCGAAGATGCCCGGCCCATAGATGGACACATATGCGGTGCGATGATCGGGCGCAATGGCTACTTCATGCGGGAGCTTGTCGACATCGAGCGCGCCGATCTCCTTGAACGAGACTGGATCGTAGAAGCGCACCTTGCCACCGACTTTATCCACCGCGATGAGTCCGCGCATGCCGGTTGGGCTGTTGAGGGAAAATCCCTCTGGAGTCGTACCCGCGCGTCCGGGCCCATCGAGATACGTGATCGGCGGCATCGGCATGAGACCGATGGGTCGAGAGAAGATCGACATGGTAAGTCCTCAGATTTTATTCAACGCGGCTTGGTCGGCCGCTTCCGGCTCGCCCGGACGGTATTTCTCGCAGCGCCGCGTTTCGCGCTCGCCCTCTTCGCCGCCGTCTTCCGTTTGGGCGCCTGTGGGATGTATCCCACCGCATCCACCTCCAACCCCATATCGAGTGGCGTACGCCCTGCTTGCATACGCGTTCTTGCGGGCCAGGTCGCGGGGCTGGTGAAATACTCGCGATAGATACGATCGAAGATTTCGGACTGCGATTGGTCGCGCAGCCACACGATCACCTTCAAAAGGCAATCCATATTGGAGCCGGCCGCCTCCATCAGCTTCTTCATGTTGTTCATGACGATGCGCACCTGCTGCTCGAACGGCATGTCCGGAAACTTGGGCAGCGGCTGGCCGTTCTTCCGTGCATCGATCATCGACTGCGTGAACTCGGGGGTAAATGGCGGTAGCCCGGAGATATAGATCATGTTGCCGTGTTTGACGGCGAGATTGATTGGGCCACCGGTACCGAGCAGCCCAGCGTTGATCACTTGTTTTTCCATTATTCAGCCCTCACACCGAATCGGTCGATAATCCCGATAGCCGCTCGAACAATTTCACGACGGCGATGAAGTCCTCCGTGGCATAACCATCGCCATTAGTCGCTTTCATGAGTTGGCGCGTGGTGGCGGTCATCGGCATCGGAATGCCGAGTTCATCGCCTGCCGCGAGCATCAGGTCGATATCCTTACAAAGCTGGTCCGGCGTGAAGGTCGGCGTGAAGTCCCGCGTCTTCAGCAAAGTCGCTTTGGCTTTGAGCCACGGCGAGCCAATGGCGCTCGCGGTGAGGCCATCCAGCATGGTGCTCCATTCAATGCCGCCCTTGCGTCCGAGCGCGAGGGCTTCAGCCATGAGGGATGCCGAGTTGGCGACCAAAAGGTTGATGACGAGCTTCATATAGCGCGCCTGCTCGGCATCCCCCACATAGACCTGCGCTACGCTAAATTTTTGTACTGCCGGCTTGATTTTTTCCCAAGCAGCCGGTGGCCCTGAAACCAGCGCCGTGACCTGACCCGCTTCGGCTGAATTGTTGTTACCAGACAGCGGCATGCGCAGATACGCCACACCGGATTTAGTGGCACCGACCGCCACCTCGGTGGACACCCCGGCGGACACGGTGCTGGTCTCGACGTAGATCAGACCGGGCTTCGCATTGGCAAAAACACCGTCCGGACCGAGCGCGACGGCACGCAAGATGTCGTCATTGGGGAGTGAAGAGAACACCACATCGGAGGCGGCAATACATGCCTTGATGGATGACGCTTCCGCGGCACCATGCCCGAGCGCTCGCGCCCTGGCAGTGGGGTCGGGGTCGCAGACGGTCACGGTGTATCCCGCCTTGGCAAGAAAGCGCACCATAGGGCCGCCCATTTTCCCTGCACCGATGAAGCCGATTTTCATTGCCAGCCCTTCCCGTCGAGTCGAAACAGACGCCAAGTGTAGCGAGTTTCAATACTGCGACGTTCCCGGCCCGAGCGAGCGGTCCGACGCTTGCATGCGGATAGCGCATCCACGCACTACGGGCGTGCGTCCACGCATCCGTTTGCACTACTATCGCCCCTTTAATCCGTGTCTTCCCTTGCGCACCCGGTGGCATGAACACTGCAAGGTTGCTGTTGCCGACCG
>SHXR01000029.1 GCA_009693235.1 Betaproteobacteria bacterium
CGCGCCGTCAACCCAAGCGTGAGCCTGCGTGACGGACTGCGCCGATGGAATGAAATTGCGGCAGCGCTGCGCGAAGCACCACGCAAACGCCATTACCAACAGGATGATTTGGACCATTTTTATCTTAGCGCTTATGGGGCTCACCCCCCTCGTAACTCCCTGAATATTTGCGCGCGCTGATTACGCGGATAGCTTAATCAGCGTTTCCCTTACGCAGTCGCGCAATGTGATCGATGGCTTCAATTGTTTCGGCTTCGAGTCGATGCACCAATTCGGCTACCGGCAGCGCACGGGCGAGCGGTGCGGCTTGGCCCGCCCACATCGCAACGAACTCCGGATTGTTGGCTTCCGCCGCGGCCATCCGTAACTTGCCGGTCAGTGTATTTTGGGCCGGAAAGGCGAGGACGGGTGCATCGCTTGCATTCATCTCGCGCAGGTATCGGTTGGCCAGGCCGCGCGCGGGCTTGCCTGAGAATTTTCTGGTGAGCAGCGTTTCGTCTTCGGTGACTTCCAGCAGGCGATGTTTCTGGATCGCCGATGCACCACTTTCTTCGCAGGTAAGAAATGCCGTGCCGTGCCGAGCTGTGCGCCTTGCGCACCCAGCGCCAAGGCCGCGGCGATGCCGGCCCCATCCATGATGCCGCCCGCGGCGACCACTGGAATCTTGACCGCCGATACGATCATGCGGACCAGCGCCAGGGTGCCGGTGAGGGACGTATTGGGTTCGCGCAAGAAGCTACCGCGATGCCCGCCCGCTTCGCCACCTTGCGCGACGATGAAATCAAAGCCAAGTGTTTCGAGTCGCACCGCTTCGGCGACGCAGGTTGCCGAACCGCCGACCCGAATGCCCAAGCGCTGCATCGAATTGACGCGGTCGCTACGACATTCGCCCAGATGCGCGGTAAACACTGCCGGCCGTATCGACTCGACCGCATCCAGCTGGGCATTGAGGTTGGGTGCGTACGGTGCCAAGACCGGTGCCGGGACGGGCAATCCAAGCTCGCTGTAGTAGCGGCTCACCGCTTCAATGGCGGCGCGCTGCGACCCCGGGTCGATCGGGCCAGGTATCGGCGCTAGAAAAAGGTTGATGTTGATCGGGCCCGCGGTGCCGGCCCGCACGCTTGCCACCTCACGCTTCATCGCGTCAGGTTGGGTGTAGGCGAAGCCGAACGAGCCCAGTACGCCCGCACTGGTCGCTGCCGACACGAGTTTTGGCGTGCACGATCCGCCCGCCATTGGCGCCTGGATGATCGGCAGGCGCGTGCCTAACAAATCGCAAAGAGGGGTATGCAGCGAGGGCATCAGACTATCCTCTGGCACGGAATCAAGTGGTCTCGGCAAACAACTCGCGGCCAATCAACCAGCGGCGAATCTCACTGGTTCCCGCGCCAATCTCATACAGTTTCGCGTCACGCCATAGACGGCCGGTCGGCGTCTCGTTGATGTAGCCCATGCCGCCCAATGCCTGAATCGCTTCCCCGGCCATCCAGGTCGCCTTTTCCGCGGCATAAAGAATGGCGCCGGCGGCGTCTTTGCGCGTGGTCTCGCCGCGATCAAGGGCCTGACCAACCGCATAGACATAGGCGCGACATGCGGAAAACGTCGAGTACATGTCCGCGAGCTTGCCTTGCATGAGCTGGAACTCGCCGATCGGTTGGCCGAACTGCTTGCGCTCATGCAGATAGGGAATCACGACATCCAGACAAGCGGCCATGATGCCAAGCGGGCCGCCCGCCAGCACCGCGCGTTCATAGTCGAGCCCGCTCATCAGGACATTGACGCCGCGATGCAAGCCGCCCAATGCATTTTCTTCCGGTACTTCGCAGTCCTGGAATACCAGCTCGCAGGTGTTCGAACCGCGCATGCCCAGTTTGTCGAGCTTCTGCGCGGTGGAGAATCCCTGCATGCCTTTTTCAATCAAGAAGGCGGTGATGCCCCGTGGTCCGGCGTTGGCGTCACTTCTTGCATAGACGACCAGCACATCGGCATCCGGACCATTGGTGATCCACATCTTGTTGCCATTCAGTACGAACCGGCCGGGTCGGTGTTCGGCACGCAGACGCATATTGACCACGTCCGATCCGGCGCCGGGTTCCGACATGGCTAGCGCGCCGACATGTTCACCCGAAACGAGCTTCGGCAGATAGCGCTTGCGTTGCGTGTCATTGCCATTGCGGCGGATCTGATTCACACACAGGTTCGAATGCGCGCCGTAGGAAAGCCCAATTGCAGCGGACGCCCGACTGATTTCTTCCATGGCGATGATGTGCGCGAGATAACCCATCATCGTGCCGCCATATTCTTCTTCCACGGTGATGCCAAGCAGGCCGAGCGCACCCATCTTCGGCCACAGATCCATCGGAAAATTATTCTCTATATCGATGGCTGCCGCGCGCGGCACGATCTCGGTCTGGCAGAAATCACGAATCGATTGGCGCAGCATGTCGACTTCCGTGCCGAAATCGAATCGCAGCATCGGGAAGTCGATCATCGGCGTGCCAGGTCCGAAAGAATGCGCTGGAGATCGATCCATGGTGTACCCGTCCAAATAGAGGAGTCACTCTATGTGAGACCCTCTGGACCGTCAACAGCGGAACCGTCCGTGCGCCCACCCGATTGCGCACCGCCTGATTCGATGGCGATCTGGGACAATGGCCGTCTTATCACGATGGGGGTGACCGGGTATGCCGGCACTCAATCCGCATGACGGACCGTTCAACCCTGGAGTACCCGTTCGACGCGCCGCCGCCCGCCGGGGAGATACGTGAGGTCGCGCCCGGCATCGCGTGGCTTCGCATGCCGCTCCCTTACGTTCTCGATCACATCAATCTTTGGATGTTGGACGATGGGGCAGGCGTGGCGATCATAGACACCGGCATCGGCAATGAAGTGACGCGCGCCTTCTGGGATCGCATCTTCGAGCGCCATCTCAATGGACGCCCGGTCACACACGTCCTGATTACTCATCTGCATCCGGACCATGCGGGCAACGCCGGTTGGCTGACCGAGCGATTCAAGGTACCGCTCACTTGCTCCCAAGGGGATTACCTCATGGCGCATGCCTGGCGTGACCAGTCTTCGGGCTATCAGGTTGATGCACTCGTCGATTTGTTTCGGCATCACGGGCTGGACGAGAGTTCTCTTACCGAAATCGATGCGACGCGCGGCACCGCTTACAGGCGCGCGGTGCCGCGCTTTCCGGATCGCTATCAACGACTCATCGATGGTGATACGGTCAAGATCGGCGGCAGCGAATGGCAAGTGATCATGGGTTACGGTCATGCCCCCGAGCATGCATCGCTTTACTCGACGGAACGGCAGGTCCTCATCTCCGGTGACATGATCCTGCCGCGCATCTCCACCAATGTTTCGGTCTCGGCGGTGAGCCCGGAGGGCAATCCGCTCAAGCGCTTCATCGATTCGGTGAAGGTGCTCGGGCGCTTGCCAGACGATACCTTCGTCCTGCCTTCCCATGGGTTGCCGTTCTATGGCTTGCAATTGCGGGCACGCCAATTGGTCGAGCACCATGACGCACGCTTTGCCGAACTGCAGGAAGCCTGTGCCACGCCCCGCATTGCAGCCGAGCTGATTCCCATCCTGTTTCGGCGCAAACTCGATGCGCAAGGACTGTTCTTCGCTATGGGGGAAACGCTTGCGCACCTCAACTATTTGGTCGAGGCCGGACGCATGCGCAGAGAGCCCGCGCCCGGCGATCGTACGCGCTATGTGGCGGTTTGATCGCGGCGATAGCGCGTGAGGTAGCGCAACCCTTCGATCGCCCGATTGCCATACCAGGACGTCATCTCGCCATCGATCAGCGCAACTGGTTTGCCGTGCACGGCGGGGTGTTGCGACAGTTCAGCGACATGGTGTTTGGTGAAGCGATACGGTTCGCTGGAGAGCAAGATGCGCTCGGCCTGCGCAATGGTTGATTCATCCAGCTCAAGCGTCGGATAGCGCAGCGATGACGCGACCGGCAGCGCTTGCCAGCCGACCAGCGCGAGTGTCTGCGCGACGTAGGTATCGTGTGATACCGTCATCCACGGATCGCGCCAGATCAGATAAAGCACCACTTCCGTCGCGAAACCCTGCGCTGCCTTGCGACAGTCTTTCAGGGCGGTGGAAAACTCATTGGCCAAGCGTTCCGCAGCGTCGGCTTGATCAAAAATCGCGCCAAGCAGCCGATAGAGCGAAATGTTGTCTTCAGGCTTGGTCGGGTGTGTCACGATTAAATGCGGGACGAAAGTGCGCAAGGCGTCGGCCACCTCGCGACGATTTTCATCGACATTGACGATGACATGCGTGGGTTTCAGTGCGCGGATTTTTTTCAGATCGACGTCCTTGGTGCCGCCCACCTTTGGGATCGAATGCACCGTGGTGCGAGGATGAATGCAAAATCCGGTTCGGCCGACCAGTTGAACGCCAAGTCCCAGCGCACAGATGAGTTCGGTAATCGACGGCACCAGACTCACGATGCGCACTTCGCCCTCGGCCCGGTCATGTCGGGTGCCCAGGGCATCAACCAAGTGGTCGGTGGTTAGCGCGTTGGTCATGAACGCCGTTGGTTGAAATTACGTCGGGAGCCCGCGCGGTTTGTGTTTGGTACGCGATGACAGCGCATCATAGATCGCTCTCGGTAGTCGCCGCAACACATAGCCCACCGCACCCATCTGCCAGGGCACCACGGCAAACGCCCGGTGATCCGCAATGACCCTCGCCATGCGCCGCGCGGCATCATCGGGGCCAACAGAAAGGGCATGCGATAAGGATTGACGCGAGTCATCGGGGTATCGATGAATCCGGGGCAGATGGTGCATACGCGCACGCCACTGCCCCGCAGCTCCGCGCGCAACGCCTCAAGCCAATTGATCGCCGCCGCCTTCGATGCTGAATAGGCGCCCGATCCCGGCAGGCCACGAAAGCCCGCAACGCTGGCGATGCCGACTAGGCAGCCGCTTTGTCTTGCACGCATAGGCGCGATAAACGGTTGTAGCGTCGCTGCCAGTCCGATGACATTGGTGCGAAAGATTCGTTCCAGGACGGGAAGGTCATCCGCTTCGCCGCCAAGGGTACCGACCGAGATGCCGGCATTGGCAATGACGATATCTGGCACACCGATTTGCTCGTTGAACGCGACGGCGATTTCGCGCATGCGCACGCCGTCCACAACATCGGCGACGAACGTGTGAGATGGAACCGGCAAGTCCGCCGCGAGTACATCGAGGGCGTCTTGCCGGCGCGCCACCAAGCCAAGGGTGGCGCCCAGACCGGCGTAGTGTCTGGCGAAGGCCGCACCGATGCCAGACGATGCCCCGGTGATGAAAACTCGCACCGGATTATTTTTTCTGTTCGGCCCGAACCTGCGCAATAAAGAAATCAGCGTTCTGCAATTGGCGGGCCGGACTGGTCTGCCCACCGACCGCATAACGCCCTTGCACGACGATCGCCGGTACGCCTTCGAATTTGTACTGGCCCGTCAGCTGAATCGACCGGCGGACTTTGCTTTCCACCGTGAACGACTTTGCTGTGGTGTTGTACTTGTCGAGCGCAACGCCGCTTTTCGTCAGCCACGCATCGAATTGGCTTTGGTTGGAATAACGCAGATTGTCATTGTGAATCGCGTCGAAAAACGGCTTGTGCAGCCGATCGAGTTGCCCAAGTGCATCGAGGGTGTAGTGGATGCGCGCCGCCGCTTCCCAGTTTTGATTGAAGACCGCCGGTACCCGCCGAAATGAAACATCGGCCGGCAGCTTTTTCGACCACGTTTCGATCAAGGGATCTAGGTTGAAACAATGTGGGCAGCCATACCAGAAGAATTCCAGCACTTCGATCTTGCCGGGTGCATCGGTTGCGAAGGCCGGATTCAGCTCGAAGAAATCCTTGCCGGCTTGCGGCTGCTGTGCCCAGCCGGTCGCCGATGAGACGAACAAAGTTATTGCAAACAGTACGCGCGCCAGCATTGAATGACCCCTATTTCGTAAGGGAGCGCTGATTAAGCTATCTCGCGCAATCAGCGCGCTCATATGTTATTCAGGGAGTTACGAGGGGTCGACCCCCGTGTTCAATTATTCTCTAATCTTTCACTTTGAACATGGTCGCTGTCACGCCGGCTTGGCTGAGCTGTTGGCGGATAGCGTTAATCTCATGTGGATTGCGGTACGGACCAAGGCGCACGCGATACCACGTGCCTTTGTCCGGCAAGGCTACCGGTTCAATCGACGCCTGCAAACCGATAAACGCCAGCCGCGCTTTGACGTTGTCCGCCTCCGATGGATTTTGAAACGATCCGGCCTGGATGATGTAACTGTCACGCGAGGAATCGGGAAGTTTTGCCACCGTCGTGACCTGCTCAAGCGCTTCCGCTCGTTCGGTGCGCTCGGCTTGGGCTTTGCCTGCCCCGCTTTCCTGTCCCGGCAGGATGTTGTAGAACTCCAGTTTCGGCTTGTCAGCGCTCTGATCGCTTGCTACCGGGCCGCCTTTTGCGTCCGCACGTTTCTTCGGCGCTTGCTCGGTGGACGATGCCCGGTCACCGGCCTTCGACTTGCTTACGAAGGGCAGCGGCGATTTGAGCATGTAGACGGCGATCGCCGATGCGATAATCAGGCCAAGCAGCAAGCCGATGATGATGCCGATCACCGTATTGCCCACGTTCAGGCGGATTTTTTTATTGCGAAGCTTGTAGTCATTCATGGACTTACATCCGCTCAGGTGCGGAAACACCGATCAGTGCCAAGCCGTTCTTCAGCACCTGGCGGATCGCTGCACACATGGCTAGACGTGGAAGGCGGTGGATTTCATCGGCTTTGAGAATGCGCACCGCATTATAGTAACTGTGAAACTCGCCGGCCAATTCACGCAAATAAAAAGCCACCTGATGCGGCGCCAGTTCGGCAACGGCACTAGCCAAGACATCCGGGTAATCGGCGAGTTGTTGCAGCAACGCGGCCTCGCGGGGTTCAACAAGTGGCGCAAGGTCAACGTCGTCCAAGCGGCCTGACCATTCGCGCATCATCGATGAGATCCGTGCATGCGCGTATTGCACGTAATAGACGGGATTTTCTTCCGATTGCGATTTGGCGAGATCGACGTCGAAAATGAACTCGGTATTAGCCTTGCGTGAGACGAGAAAGAAGCGCACCGCATCGCGGCCAACTTCGTCGATGAGATCACGGACCGTCACATAGCTACCGGCGCGCTTCGACAGCTTGACTTCTTCGCCGCCTTTCATCACGGTGACCATCTTGTGCAGGAGATAGTCCGGATAGCCCAACGGAATGTCCCGGCCGACCGCTTGCAGACCTGCTCGCACGCGAGCAATCGTCCCATGGTGATCGGCTCCCTGGACATTAATCGCCTTGGCAAAACCGCGCTCCCACTTGGTGATGTGGTAGGCCACGTCCGGTACGAAATAGGTGTAGCCGCCGTCCGACTTTCGCATGACGCGATCTTTGTCGTCGCCATAGGCGGTGGTGCGCAACCACAGCGCTCCTTCGCTTTCGTAGGTCTGGCCCGCGCGCTCAAGGGCGGCAACCGCCGCGTCCACCCGTCCGTCGGCATAGAGCGACGATTCCAGATAGTAATGGTCGAACTTCACCCCAAAGGCCTGCAAATCGACATCCTGTTCTTTGCGCAGCGCCGCCACCGCAAAACGGCGAATTGCCTCGAGATCCTCCACGGCGCCCACACCTTGTGTGCTCAGGAAGTCGCGCGCAATTTCCCGAATGTATTCGCCGTGATAGCCGTTCTCCGGAAACGGCATCGGCGTGCCGGCCAGTTCCTTGGCGCGTGCCTGCACCGACAAAGCGAGATTGGCGATCTGCACGCCCGCGTCGTTATAGTAGAACTCACGCGTGACGGCATAGCCTCGTGCTGCAAGCAAAGCTGCAATGGCATCGCCCAAGGCAGCCTGGCGACCGTGACCGACATGCAAAGGGCCAGTCGGATTGGCCGACACAAATTCAACCAGCACGCGCTTACCACCGCCCTCATTGGAGCGGCCGAATGCGTCGCCCGCGGTAAGGATCGTCTTCACAATGCGATGTTTCGATGCCGGCGTGGCGTAGAAATTGATGAATCCAGGCCCCGCCACTTCAACCTTGCCGATCCAATCGGAGTTGGGCAGCGCCGCCACGATGGCCTCGGCAATCGCACGCGACGGCTTTTTCATCCCCTTGGCGAGTTGCATGGCGGCATTGGTGGCGTAGTCACCATGCCCGCTTTGCTTTGGGCGTTCGAGCGCGATCGCGACCGGCGCGTGGTCTGGCGTCACGCGCACTAGCGCGGCACGGATCAACGTGTCAATGTGGGTACGAAGTTCGGCGGACATGGAAGGTGAATTTCGCAGGGTAAGGGCGGGCGTTCGACCCTGCGTTGGAGGTTGCGCCGAATTATAGAGGAACGAGCCCGCTGATTATCGCTCGGATGGTTCGATTCTTGGAATAATGGGACCGCCGATCGGGCTGCGGCGCGCTACACGGACGCCGCGTCCCTTTTGGGATCGCGGCGTGCTTGTTGGTGCGGCGATACGGCCCGCCGCCCGGCCCATCCCAACCTGCACAACGGCAGGCTGCGAAATCTGTTCGTGTCAGAATTGCAGGTCCCCAGTGATCCAGCCTACTATCGGCCGTGCTTGTCGATGATCAACAGGGCACTCAAATGGACGCAGTGCTTCTTTGGCCATGGCGACGGGACTCGCGCGAAAAGTCGGCGCTTCCCGCGCACAATAGCGATCGGGGTTGGTCGATGAGAGGAACAAGTGCGCGCTCGGAAAAATCGCCTCGGCACAGAGCGTCGTGATCGCCCATGATCGGCTCCCTTCTCAATCAAGCTGATGCTGCATTGGAACCGCTGGGTGACGGGAAATATGTGGTGATCGATGCGTTTCTGGCTACTTATGAAATCAACTATTGGCGCTCCCTTGCTATCGAGAAGAAAGCAGCAGGTGTCATGCGGCCTGCGGCGGTTGGGCAAGGCATCCGGCGCGTCGTAGCCGGGGCTATTCGGAACGATTGGACCAGTTGGATTGAACCGGACCGGCGTCATGCGATGGAGGGGCGTCTTGCCGCAGCGCTCGAAAGGCTCCGATTGGCTCTCAACGAACGATTTCTGCTAGGTCTATTTGACCTCGAGCTGCACCTTGCCATGTATCCGCCCGGCGGCTTCTATCGTGCGCACGTCGATTGCCTGCGAGATGATGATCACCGGATTATTTCGGCGATCCTTTATCTAAACGATGATTGGTCGGCCGATGCGGGAGGAATGCTGCGAATATGGCAGGACGCGAGGCACGTCAATTACGCCGATATTGCCCCGATTGCCGGGCGTCTGGTGCTGTTCCCATCGGCGACGACGCTCCATGAAGTATTGCCGACCGCGCAACGTCGGTGCACGCTCACCGGCTGGTTTCGTCGGCGTGAAGAATCAAATTCGCGATCTGGCGGTTAAACTTGTGCCATGCCAATTCGGTGCAACGAACAAGGAGTGAAAAAGATGGGCAAAGGCGATCGACGTACCAAACGCGGCAAAGTGTTCAACGGATCGCACGGTAAGACTAGACCGGCAGGCGTGGCGAAAAAGGCAGCGCCTGCGCCGACATCAGGCCCCAAAAAATCTGCTGCGAAGTAAGCCTTCGCAGTGCCCATCGCGTGCGACCCCTAGAATTCAAGGGGGTCCACGTCGATATGCCAGCGCAGATCCCGCTGCGCCGGCAGCGCATGCAGGCTAGTCACCCATTCGCCGATAAAATTCTGCAGCGCGCGCCGGGAGCCCGATTGCATCAGCACATGCGCGCGCTCCCATCCGGATAACCGGGTAAGGGTCATCGGCACCGGGTCAAATACGGAGACGCTCTCGCGATCGGCCGGTGCAACAAGAACGGCTGCGCGCAGAAACTGGTTGGCAATCTCGATCTCATGCGCTTCGGCCCGCAGGACGGCTTCGGCCGTCGATGGGGGAAAGCCTGCGCTGGTTCGTTCCGCCAGTTGTTGCTGCGCGAAGCCACGAAAGTCGTTGCGCACCAACGACTGGTACAAGGCAGCATGCGGATACCGCGTTTGAATCAATACCTCACCGTGGAGAGCGGCGCGTCCCGCGCGTCCGGCAACTTGCTGCAGTTGACTGAACAGGCGTTCCGGCGCCCGGTAGTCGCCCGCCATCAGCGAGGCGTCTGCATTCAATACGCCAACCAAGGTGAGCCGCGGAAAGTCATGTCCCTTGGCGAGAATTTGCGTGCCGATCAGGATATCCACCTCGTCATTGGCAATCGAGTTTCGCATCGATTCCCAGGACCCTTTGTTACGGGTGCTATCGCTGTCGATCCGCAGAATCCGCGCGGACGGAAACAGGTCCACGATCGTGTCTTCCAAACGCTGCGTGCCACGGCCGAATGCGGCGAGATCGACATTGCCGCAAGTCGGACAGGCTCGCGGCGGCGGTGAAACGAGACCGCAGTGATGGCAGCGCAGATGCGCGGCGCGCGGTGCGTCGCTCGTCTGCTTGCCGCGCACTGCCATGTGCACAACTTGATGCGCGCTGCACCTGGTGCAATCGGCGACCCATCCGCATGCCCCACAGGCCATCACCGGGGCATAGCCGCGGCGATTGAGATACACCAACGATTGTTCGCCGCGCTCGATCCTAAGCCGTAGCGCCGCGATCAGGGCGTCGGCGATGCCGTGCTGCGGTAGGTCCTTGCGCACATCGATGAGACGGATCGTTGGCATGAGCGCGCCATCTCGTGCCCGCTCCGGCAGGGTGAGCAAGCGGTAACGCCCCGATTCGGCATTCGCGAAGGTCTCGATTGATGGGGTTGCCGAACCAAGCACCATCGGAATGTTCAATGCGCGGGCGCGAAACACCGCGAGGTCCCGGGCAGAGTACCGCACGCCGTCTTGCTGCTTGAACGAGGTATCGTGTTCTTCATCGACCACGATCAGGCGCAGATCCTTGAACGGGGTGAACACCCCCATGCGGGTGCCGAGCACGATCCGCGCCTGGCCGGTCTGCGCGTCGAGCCATGCCAGTGCGCGTTCGTTGGCGGCGAGCCCGCTATGGAGAATGACGATCGGCAAGCCCGGGAAGCGACTCCGGAATTCATGGGCAAGCTGCGGGGTCAGATTGATCTCCGGCACCAGCACCAAGGCCTGATGCCCCGCTTGCACCACCCGATGAATCGCATGCAGGTAGACCTCCGTCTTGCCACTGCCAGTAATGCCGTGCAGGACAAACGCGGTGAACCGATCGCTTGATGCGGCAATCGCATCGATGGCAACAACTTGATGGGAAATTGGCGTCCGCTCGACGAATCGCCAGTCCGGCGCGGACCGCTCCGCCATTACAATCCAACCGCGCCGTGCAAGATCGCGAATGGCGCCCGTCCCCTGAGCGATTCGGGCGATGAGCTCGTCGTGCAAACCGCTCGCGTGGGTGAGCAGAAAATCTAGGATTGCCCGTTTATCATCGCCAAGACGGTTACGCGCTTTCGCGAATGATTCGCGACCGAGTGCAGTGATTTGCCAGGCGTCGACGCCGCGCTGTAGGGGCTCTGGCCGGCGCAGGCGAGGCGGCATCGCAGACAGGGCCACTTCACCGAGCGGGCGATGGTAGTAGTCGCTGCAGAATTGCACGAGGCCAAGCCATTCAGACGATAACGGCGGCGTATCGCGCAAGACGTCTCGTGCCCGCTTGAGCTTGCTCGCACTGATCGCCGTTTCGGCCAAGACATCGACGATCAGGCCGACCTGCTGCCGGGCGCCGAACGGAACCAGCACGCGCATACCCCGTTCGATCGCATCATCCGTCTCAGGCGCGATGTAATCGAAAAGTCGTGGGATGGGTACGTCAATCGCTACCCGTAGGAACCGCATCAGGCATCTCGTCTTGGCCGGTCCACAGTGTTGCAGAATTGATAAATGAACTGAAGATCCGGGTGGAACTCATTGTTCCGGAACAATGTTTTCGTGGCGCCTTGGCATCCTGTGGATAGGGCTGTGCATAACCCACCCGAATCGCCGTGGGCCCATGACCGTGGCCGCCGCCGTCATTAAATCATCATCGCGGGCGCGCCTAAAAATATTATATTTATCAATAGGTTACGAATATTCTTCGCGCCAGCCTATGGATCGATGATCTAACCACGCCAAAGAGCAGGCAGTCATGCTCTGTGAATAAGTCAAGCGCGCCGTAGTTTTTCTAGCATTCGGTTGGGACCTGCCAACCCCGCGAGCTCAGTGAAATTTCCTGCTCTCTGAGCGCACGAATTCAATCAGCGCGTGCACATTGTCGGGCGGGGTGGTCGGTTGGATGCCATGACCTAAATTGAAGACATGACCGGGTCCCCGACCGAATGCGCTCAGCACCTTTCCAGCCTGCTGCTGTACCGTTTGCGGATTGGTGAAGAGGACGGCCGGATCGAGATTGCCCTGTAATGCAACACGATCACCGACGCGGGCGCGTGCGCTGGCGAGGTCGGTCGTCCAGTCAAGGCCGACCGCGTCGCAGCCGGATGCGGCGATCGTCTCCAGCCATTGGCCACCGCCTTTCGTGAAGACGACCACCGGGACCTTGCCGTCTGCCGAATGTCGAGTGAGCCCTAGTATGACCGTGCGTATATAGTTCAATGAAAACGTCTGATACTCATCATGCGCGAGCATGCCGCCCCATGTGTCAAACAGCATGACGGCTTGCGCACCGGCGGCGATTTGTGCATTGAGGTATGCAGCAACAGCCTTGGCGTTGATGGCGAGTAAGTGATGGGCTAGGTCCGGGCGCTGATAGAGGAGGGTCTTGATTTTGCGGAAGTCCGATGAGCCGCCGCCTTCCACCATATAGCACGCGAGCGTGAATGGGCTGCCCGAAAAGCCGATCAATGGCACGCGTCTGGCGAGCGCCTTGCGGATTTCTCGTACACCGTCCATCACGTAGCGCAACTCTATTTCCGGATCCGGTACGGCCAGCGCTCGGATGCGCTCCTCGGTATCGGTTGGGCGCTCGAAGCGCGGACCTTCGCCTTCCGTGAAGTAAAGGCCAAGGCCCATGGCATCCGGGACGGTGAGAATGTCGGAGAAAAGGATGGCGGCATCGAGCGGATAGCGATCGAGCGGTTGCAGCGTGACCTCAGTAGCCAAAGCCGGCGATTTCGCCAGCGCCAAAAAGCTGCCGGCCCGTTTGCGCGTCGCCAGGTACTCAGGCAGGTAGCGCCCGGCTTGCCGCATGAGCCATATTGGGGTGTAGTCCGTCGGCTTACGCGCGAGCGCACGCAGCAACGTGTCGTTCTTGAGAGGCGCATTCATCTTGGGTGGGCTGCTGCCTAAAGTGCGAAGCGCGCGGGGGGGGGGGAAATGGAGCCACTTTACGGGCAAATCATCCGCGCTTCAAAGCTTCATGAGCTTTTGCGTGATGAACTTCCACTCGCCAGGCTCAATGGGCGTGATGGATAGTCGATTGCCGCGTGCCAGCACGCGCATGTCAGCAAGCTCTTGATGCTCGCGCAATTCCGCGAGCGAAACGAGGCGGGTTTTGCGAACGAGCTTGACGTCGACGTGCACCCAGCGGGGAGTCTCGCGCGTGGCTTTGGGATCGTGGTACGGGCTTTTTTTGTCGAACTGCGTTGCATCGGGATAGGCCGGCGCCGAGACTTCCGCAAGGCCTGCGATACCGGGCTCCGGGCAACTTGAGTGATAGAAAAACACCCCGTCACCCAGTTGCATCTGATCGCGCATGAAATTGCGCGCCTGGTAGTTCCGCACGCCGATCCAGGCGGTCGACTGTTTGGGCGCCGCGACCAGATCGTCGATCGAAAATTCTTCCGGCTCGGACTTCATCAGCCAATAACGCATGGCATTCCCGCATTCGTTCAATCAAGCGGCAAGCGTAGCGGAATTCGTGCCGGCGGGTGCCCCCCCGCAGATGCCGTTACGATCAGATCCTTGAACCATCGGGTTCAAGTGGTCGCCCAAAGGGCCGCATCAGGTACATCCGACAGTGGGACGCGCACAACAGCGGCGTGACATGAGCAACCTGCGCTACGCATTGGTCCAAGAGATTTAGACGCTCTCGTACACCGCAGGGGGCATTGAACAACGTGATTAGCAATGACGCTTCGCTGCTAATCAACTTAACGAAACAATGCCGGAACCACTTTCCTCAGAAAAGCCGCTTTTATGGAGCGAGAACCTCATCGAGTGTTTCCTGCATCGCATCGATTCTACGCTTGAGCGATGCGACGTTGAAGTCGCCCTTCACCGGCGTTGCCAAGAATTCATGGGTTATGTTGAGGGCGGCCATCACGGCGATGCGCTCGATCGAACCGACCCGCCCGCTCGATTTTATTTCATTCATTTTTTGATCGAGATACGCCACCGCCTGCAGTAATGCCTCGCGTTCTTCGTCGGCGCAGGTGACTTTGTAGGAACGGCCCATGATGGACACGTCGAGCGAACGCCCGGCTTTCTCGCTCATGGCGCGCTCTCTGGAATCTTCCCGACCAATGTGTCGATGCGACCCACCGCATCGGCGACTTTATCGCGCAGCCGGCGATTGTCCGACTCGAGCTGCAGCACACGCTGTCGCATGTCGATATTCTCCGCACGCAGCCGCTTGCAAAGTTCGACGGCTTCGCGGATGCGTTCCTCAAGTGTGTTGAGTTCGTTCTCCATGGCGGAGACTAGACCAGAAAAGGCGGGCAGGGTCAAGGCGTGGTCAATTCTTCAGAAGCGTCTTGCGGTTTCGTCGCCAAAGTGGAAGGCGCTCAGCGCTCCTGATTCTTAACTCGCTATGCCGAGCAGGCCCCTAATTGCCTTGACGTTTAGATGGGTGTCGATCGTATCGGCGAGCCGGTCGATTGCTTGATTGCGCAGCGCCGCATAGTCAATGGCTTGCGGCGCGTCCAGACCCGCCCAGTTGAGCAACGCGGTGCATGCTAGTGGTGTTTCGAAGAGGCCGTGAAGGTAGGTGCCGAGAACACGACCATCAGCGAAAATTGCACCGTCCGTGCGTCCATCATCGAGCGCGACTACGGCGCGACCCAGTGCCGGTCCGGTCGTCGCGCCCGCATGAATTTCGTAGCCGGTGACCGGCGCATCCGCAAACGCAAGCCGTCCACGGACATTGCGCAACTGCTTATCAGACTCAAGCATGGTCGCGATGTCGAGGAGCCCAAGGCCCACGCTCACGCCCGCTGCGCTTTCGATGCCAAGTGGATTACTCATTTCTTTGCCGAGCATTTGATAGCCACCGCAAAGGCCGATCACTTTGCCGCCATAGCGAAGGTGGCGATAAATCGCGCGATCCCAACCTTGCGCGCGAAGCCAAGCGAGGTCGGCGCGAACGGACTTCGACCCGGGCAGGATGATGAGATCGGCCTCCGGAATCGGCCGATCCGGGCCAATGAATCGAACATCAACTTGCGGATGCAGGCGGAGCGGATCGAAATCGGTGCGGTTGCTGATGCGGGGCAATGCCGGGACGATGATCCGCAGCAGTCCGCTGCCAGAGCGCGCCGGTCCATCGCGCGGCAGCGCATCCTCGGCTTCCAGGTGCAGACCTTGCAAGTAAGGCAACACGCCCAGCACCGGTTTGCCGGTCTTTTGCTCCAGCTAATCGAGCCCGGGTTTGAGAAGGCCGATATCGCCGCGAAACCGATTGATGACGAACCCCACGACGCGTGTGCGCTCCGTCTCCGATAGGAGTGCAAGCGTGCCAACGATGTGCGCCAACACGCCGCCGCGATCAATGTCAGCGATGAGGATCACCGGACAATCAACCACCTCCGCGAAACCCATGTTGGCGATGTCGCCGTCACGCAGGTTGATCTCGGCCGGGCTACCCGCGCCTTCAACGACGATCGCATCGTAGATCTGGGCAAGCCGTGCGTGGGAAGCCAGCACTGCGCTCATCGCAACTGGTTTGTACTCGTGAAAGGCGCGTGCGTCCATATTGCCGATCGCACGCCCGTGGATGATGATCTGCGCTCCGGTATCGCTATTGGGTTTGAGCAGTACCGGGTTGAAGTCGGTGTGCGGCGCGATCCGGCACGCCTCCGCCTGCACCGCTTGTGCCCGGCCGATCTCGCCACCGTCTGCCGTGACGGCACTGTTCAACGCCATGTTCTGCGGTTTGAACGGTGCGACACAGAGACCCTCGCGCACGAGCCAACGGCACAACGCGGTGACGAGCGTGCTCTTGCCGACATCAGACGTGGTGTCTTGCACCATGAGCGTTTTACCGTGCGCGCACATTGCCTTTATCCGAGCATCGCCGGTGGCACGAGGCTCATTTGGGTTCACTCGTTTCAGGGTCTTGAAAGCTGATAGCGCGCTGTCAAGAAGAACGCTCGCCCCGGCTGGTTGTAGAAAGCCGTTGTTTCATAACGTTTGTCGAGCAGATTGGCACCGCGTGCCTGCAGGCGCCAGTCTTTGGCAAACGCATATTCCCAGCGTAGGTCGAGCAGCGCATAGCCGCCAAGCTCGGTCGTATTGGCGGCATCATCGAAGCGCTTGGCGTCGCCAAACACACTAAGACCGATGCGATGTGCACCGAACCGCCGATCAATGTCGATCCGGGCCGAACGCTGCGAGCGGCGTGGTAGGATCTTGCCTTCATTGGCGCCAGGCGTGGCGTTTTCCGGACGGAGCGCAGTTACTTGCGTGGCGAATTCCCACGCACCAACGCGCGTCACAAGGGCGAACTCAGCGCCTTGTATGCGCGCCTCATCAAGATTTTGCGCCGTCGTGAAGGAAGGTGTCGTGATAATCAGATCGCGAATTTCTGTTTGAAAAGCATTCAAAGACCAACGTCCCCAGGCGGGTGTGCCACGTAATCCGGCTTCGGTTGTCCGTGAGCGTTCCGGGCGCAGATTTGGATTCCCGGTGAAGAACCCATCGTTAAAATAGAGATCATTGAAGGTGGGCGCCTTGAAGGCTGTGCCGTGTGAGGCAACCATGCGCAACCCCGAGGTTACAGCATAGCCCCATGCGAGCGCACCCGTGTTGTATGAGCCGAACTGCTCGTTGTCGTCGTGACGGGCGCTGCCTTGGAGGTCGAACTGACCAACACCGATCTGGTATTGGGCAAAGAGTCCGCGGTTTTCCCGCGAGCGTACTGAGAAAGCATCGGTGCTTTCAGTGACGCGGTCTTGTTGATGATCGATACCCAACGTAAGAAGCTGTCGTTTCTCAACGGTCAAATCGCTTTGCAAGGCGAGGGTATCGCGTTGGGTATTAAAGCGGCTCTTGAATGCGCCATCCTTGAAATTGTCCGAGTTATCCGTTCTGCGGCCAGCCGAAAAATTGAGCTGCCACGGATTGATCGGCGTAATCCGAACACGCGTGCCGAAAACCTGCTGTGCAACATGCGATTCGTTGAAGAAGCCATCGTATTTGTTGCGGCCTTCGGCATGCATGCCGTGAACTTCGGCTTCAATTCGTTCATTGAATCGAAAACCGCCGCGCAATGTGCCGGCGATATTTCGGTAGCCGTCGCGGTCCGGCTCTTCGGTGCCGCAGCCGGCGAAAGGCGAGGACCTGCCGCGGCACGCATCGAACCCCCGCGTGCTAAAGCCACTGACACCTATGTTGAACCATCCTCGATCGCCGCCACCGGAAAGGCCGGCAGTTGCTTGCCCGGTCCGCAAGGACCCGCCACCTAGGCTGAACGAAGGCGTGAGTGCGCCGCCCCCTTTCTTGGTGAAGATCTGAATGACCCCGCCAATCGCCTCCGAACCGTATAGGCTCGAACGCGGGCCGCGCACAATTTCGATGCGATCGATCAGCTCGACCGGCAGGTCTTGGAAGGCCATCTGGCCAGTGGTCGGCGAACCTGCTTTGATGCCATCGATCAGGACGAGCACCTGTGTTGATGACGCACCGCGCATGAACAGCGATGTTTGCTTTCCACGCCCACCTGTGTTCGCGATCGAGATGCCTTCGATGCCCCCCAAGATCTCCTCGACGGACCGTGCTTGCTTACGCTCGATATCGGCGCGCGTGATCACGGTCACGGACGCGAGCGTTTCATCGACCGTTTGCGCGGTCCGGGTCGCGGTGACCACGACGGGCGGCAGTTCGTTGTCGGCCGCAAAAGCGGTCATGGATGTGGCGGCAACAGCAAAGAACGCGAACGCGCTTGGTAATAGATTTGGTAACAGATGTTGTTTCACTTGAATTTTCCTCCGCGCTCACCCGCGCGATGTCGGTGCCAATACATTCGACAATGCGGAAGAAAACGAACGACGGAAGGAAAGCAACCAGTACCAACACGCACCGGACAAACACTCACCCACGCGCCGGCGCATCGCCCTCCGCAATGCCATCCCTGCGGCTTCACGGCCGGTCTCCGGGCTTGCGAGCGGGAAAATCTCCCTGGCAGCGGCGCCTTCCTGCCCAAAAATGCAGTGGCGTGTGCCGTGCCTTGACTCGCTTACCGTTGCGGGGGCAGCGCCGGAATTGCTTGCAGCGAGGACTTCTCAGCCATCGCGCGGGGAGCACCGGCTTCCCGTTTCATCCTTCGGGTGGTTACCCTTAGGACACCATGAAGCGCGTTGCACTTATACCATGGGTCACCCGGATCGCGCGCGGACAGCATGGTGCGGCTCGCATCGTTGCGTGATAACGGAATCGTCTAACGACGCCACTTTTCCAGCCATACTTCGTCGGTGAACACCCTTCAATCACGAGTGCAGCGCCTTATTTGTGCAACGCTATGCGTCTGCATGGCGCATAGCGCATTTGCCACGATTAGCGTCATCGATGATGACGGCCGCACGCTGCATTTGCCGGAACCCGCGCGCCGCGTCGTCACCTTGAGTCCAAGTCTTGCCGAGATCGTCTTTGCCATCGGGGGCGGTGAGCGGCTCGTTGGCGTATCGAGTTACTCGGATGATCCGCCAGCGGCCCTGCAGGTTCCAGTGGTCTCTTCGCCCGGACGCATCGATGCCGAGCGATTGCGCTCGCTCCGCCCGGACTTAGTCATCGGGTGGCGGTCCGGTAACCCAATGCGCGACTTGGCACGCCTGCAACGCGAGCGCGTTCCCGTTTTCATGACCGAGCCAAAGAGTCTCGCAGACATCAGCCGCATCGCACGTGTCATTGGGATCTTGCTTGGTTTGGAGGATGCAGCCATCGCGGTGGCCGGCAAATTCGACCAGGAAATCGCATCGCTTGCGGTGCGCGGCCAGTCGAGCATATCGGTCTTTGTCGAGATCTGGCATAAGCCATTGCTCACCATCAACGGCGAACATCTAATGTCCGATATTTTGGGTGTCTGTGGAGCCACCAATGTTTTCGCACATAGCCCGACTTTGACCGCGCGCATAAGCGCTGAACAGCTGCTGGTGGCAAATCCAGAGCTGTTGATTGCGAGCGGCACGGTCGATTCCGTACCGGCCATCATGGCGCGGTGGCAAGCGTTCAAGACGATCAAGGCGGTGCGCGCGGATCGCATCGTTGTCATCGATCCGCGGATACTGCATCGGCAGGGACTCAGGATCATTGAAGGCGTGCGACAGGTTTGTGCTGCGGTTCGCGATGCGCGATCAGCGCGCTGACGGTGAGCGTGCATCGCCCTGCTACACTTCGCTTCGCTTCGCTCCTCGCCACTGTCGCCCTCAGTTATTGACGGAACCAGGGGCGCCCCGCGTAACTTCCTGAAAATTTGAGCGCGCTGATGGCGCGTGACAGCTTGATCAGCGCTTACTTAGTCGTTCTCCCGAAATGGTCATCGCCGACCTGAAGTTGTACGCCCGCTTGCTCCGGTACGTTCGCCCGTACTGGCGCACCTTCGCGGCGTCCCTTCTCGCTATGATCGTGGTCGCGGCCACCGAGCCCGCGTTGCCCGCGATATTCCAGCGATTGCTCGATGCCGGATTCGTCGAGCGCGATCTGGCGTTCACGCAATGGGTGCCGGTGCTGATTATTGGCCTTGCGCTCATACGCGGTGGTGGCTCATTCATTAGCGATTTCTGTATTCATTGGGTGGGACAAAAGGTGATTGCCGATTTGCGCAATGCCATGTTCGACAAGCTGATTCGCCTTCCTACGACGTATTACGACCATCACACGACCGGCAGTCTGATATCGAAGTTCACCTACGACGTCACGTTGGTCACCAGCGCCGCGACCAACGCCATTACCGTTGCAGTCAAAGACACCTTGGTGGTGATCGGGTTGTTCGGCTATTTGCTTTGGCTCAACTGGCGATTGACGTTGATCTCATTGATAGTGGGGCCGGTCATTGCGCTCACCATTCGCTACTTCAGCCAGCGCCTGCGTGCCATGAGCCGGGCCGAGCAGAGCGCTATGGGGGATCTCAATCATCTGCTTGAAGAGGCAGTCGGCGCCCACAGGGTGGTCAAGGTGTTCGACGGCCAAAGCTATGAGCAATCGCGCTTTGCAGTGGGGACCAATCGAATCCGTCGATTTGCAATGAAGGGCGTCGTCGCGGCCGCGGCCAACGTGCCCCTCACGCAATTTGCGGCATCGATCGCTATTGCTGCCATCGTATATCTTGCCATCGTACAAGCACAACGCGATCAGACGACCGTTGGTGGATTCGTTGCATTCATCGCGGCAATGCTGATGTTGCTCGCCCCGCTAAAGCGGATTGTCCAAGTGAGCCAGTCGCTGCAGCGGGGCCTGGCCGGTTGTGAAAGCGTGTTTTCGTTGATCGATGAGCATCCTGAAGTGGACGACGGGACGACAGAGCTTGACCGCGCGCTCGGCCGCGTTGAATTGATCAACGTAAGCTTTATGTACCCTGGCACCGACAAGTTCGTGCTGCAGGATGTGAGCCTTACGATGAATGCAGGGGAAACGATTGCGCTGGTCGGTGCCTCAGGGGGCGGCAAGACGACCCTTGCCAATCTGATTCCGCGGTTCTATATGTTGCAAAGCGGCCAGATCCTGCTCGATGGGATCGATATTCGCGATCTGAAACTGGGGTCGCTGCGCGCCAACATCGCATTGGTCAGTCAAGACATCGTGCTGTTCAACGATACCCTGGCCGCCAACATTGCCTACGGTCGTCTGGCCAAGGTGAGTCGTGAGGCAATACGTGAGGCTGCACAGGCGGCGCACGCGCTGGCATTCATCGATGCCATGCCGCAGGGTCTCGATACCGTGATCGGCGAGAACGGCGTGCGTCTTTCGGGTGGGCAGCGACAGCGCCTGGCGATTGCTCGGGCATTTCTGAAGGACGCTCCGGTCTTGATCCTCGATGAAGCGACCTCAGCGCTGGATAGCGAATCGGAACGCCATGTGCAGGAAGCGCTGGAGCAGTTGATGCAAGGGCGCACCACCCTGGTCATCGCCCATCGCCTTTCGACGATTGAGGGTGCCGATCGCATCGTGGTGTTGCAGGACGGCGCCATCGTCGAGACGGGCCGACACGAAGTGTTGATCAGTCAGGACGGCGTTTATGCGCGCCTGCATCGCATGCCTCTAGAGCGGGTTACAGCGAGCGGAAAATGAGCACCCGGTCCCAAGGATTGAAATGCGCCAGATGACAGACGGGTTCCGCGGCCGGGCGGATCAACGTGCGGCGTCGACGTTCGGACTTATCGTGAATGTTCGTGCCAACACCGTGAGCGACGAACCGCGTATTCTCGTCGTGCGCCCCGACAGCATCGGCGATGTGGTGTGCACGACGCCACTGATTGCCGCATTGCGCAGCAAATATCCGCGCACCTGGATTGGTGTTCTGGCCAACCACTACAGCGCACCGGTCCTGGCCGGTAACCCCGATATCGACGAAGTGTTTGCCTATCGACGATCAAGGGATCGAGATGCCAACAAAATCGCGCTCATTGTTGAACGGATTCGCGTGGTACTGGCCCTTCGCAAGAAACGCATCGACTATGCCTTGATCGCCATGCCGACGTATCAGCGTCGCGTCATTCGATTCGTGCGCTGGAGCGGGGCCAAGGCGATTGCCGGATTTGGCGGAGAGCGTGATCAGCGCGGCCGCCTCGATATCGCGGTGCCGGTTGCGCATGAAGAAACGAGCGAAGTGGAGGACGTGTTTCGACTGGGGGCCCCGCTTGGCGTCGATGGCGTACCACCGGCGTTGAAGGTGGTGCCAGATTCGGAGGAAGTGGCGCACGCCATGACTGCTGTGGCGGCCACCCGCCGCGAGAGCGACGTTCTCATCGGCGTGCATATCAGCGCGCGCAATCTTGACCACCGCTGGTCTGATGCCAACTACGTCGCGACGATGCGCGAACTTGCCGCGCGGCATCGCGCGGCATTTATCGTGTTTTGGGCATCGGAATCGGACCGCATTGCACCGCGCGCGGAGGATAACGACCGGGCGCAGCGTTTTCTTGATGCCGCCAGCGATCTCAAGGTGTTTGCGTGGCCATCCGATTCATTGAAGAGACTGATCGGCGGGATTGCCGCATGCGATTTCATGCTGATGGCAGATGGCAGTGCGATGCATATCGCGGCGGCATTGCAAAAACCGATCGTATGTCTCTTCGGCCGCTCCGATCCGGTACGCTGGCGCCCGTGGGGCGTGCCGCATGAACTGCTGCGCTCGGCCACCCAAACCGGCGCCGAGTTTGCCGTTGCGGATGTCGTTGCGGCATGTGAACGCGTGATGTCCGTTCCGGTGCGCCCGCGCGCTGAGGCCGGCCACTTCTAGTTGGCTGGTACGCGCCGCTGATGGACTACCCAGGCGCGATCGACCATGGCACCGACAGCAACATGGACCAGCAGTGTCGCGGCGACCATGGCGGAAAAGGCCATCAGGCAATACGCCGCCAACGCGGTGCGCCGGTGCCCCCAGCCTGATTGGATGAGCCGCTGGTAATAGTGCGTCCGATGGGCGTGCCAGATTTTTTCTCGTCGCAGGACCCGCTTGCCAAGCGTCACGGTGGCGTCGAGCACAAACGGTCCGAAGGCAACCAGTGGCACCCACAGTGGCCAGAGCGTTTCCTGCCAGCCGAGCAAGCCGATAGCGGCGGCAAGAAAGCCAAGCGGGATCGAACCGGCATCGCCCATGAACACCTTGGCCGGCGGGAAATTGAACAGTAGAAAGTCACTGGCGGCAGCGCATAGGGCAACGGACGCTCCGGCGATCGAGGCATTGCCGCCTTGCCAGGCAAGCAGTGCATAGGTGCCGAAGCCGAACACCGCCATGCCCCGGCCAGACCATCGGAGCCGTCCATGAAGTTGTAGAGATTGGTCATCCATAGGGTGCCCATAACGAAGGCGATCGCGACCCATACCGGGACGTCGGTAACGCATAGGGCGACCAAGCAAACCGATGCCAGCGCGTGCGTAACAAGTCGTGCGAACGCGGGCAAGCCCGCGCGATCGTCAAGATAGGAAATGATGCCAAGAGCGACGGCAATGCCAAGGATTACCGGCAGCGCGCCGAGCCACAGCCAGGTAGTGCTGACGGCGACCATGATGGCGATGCCGCCAACGCGGGGGCGTGGCCAGACTGTGTAGCGAGCGTTCGTTTGGACGGTCAAGCGGCAGCGCGGAGCCTGCGGTTCGCAGCAGCAGCCACAAGACGCCCGCACTGATCGCGAAGGCCAATCCGATCGCAGTGATGATTTCGTTCACTCTAAGATTTTCACGGTGGATGTATCGCGCCGGGCACGTTCGCCAAGCGATTCTAGCTGCAAGGCAAGGGTCCATCATGAGGATAGCGAGCCTGGGCAATGTCCTGGCATGCTGTTGTTTCATTGGTCTGTGAATCGGCGCGGTAATCGCTCATGTTCCCGGATTCAAATGGCGGTCAGGGAAGATCGCCTGCGATACCATGCAGCGTCCCGTCAGCGCTTTGGCGCACGTAATCAGAGAATCCTGTGCTTTATCCCATTGTTCTTTCGGGCGGTTCCGGCAGTAGATTGTGGCCGCTCTCCCGTGCGCTTCTGCCAAAGCAGTTTCTGCCGCTTGTTTCCGATAAGACCATGCTGCAAGAGACGGTCCTCCGAGTTTCGCGCGGTGCAGACATCGCCAACCCGATTGTGGTGTGCAACGTCGAGCATCGATTCCTGGTTGCTGAACAGTTGCGCGAGGCCAACGTCCGCGCGCACGCCATTCTTCTTGAGCCGGAAGGCCGTAACACAGCGCCCGCCGTCGCCGTGGCCGCCCTTTGCGCGATCGTCGAAGATCTTGAAGCAATACTGCTGGTGTTGCCCGCCGATCATCGCATTGCCGATGTGACCGCATTCGCTGCTGATGTGCAGCGCGCAACAGGCCTTGCCGCCACGGGGCGCTTGGTTACCTTTGGCATTCGCCCATACCACCCCGCCACAGGATATGGATACATTTGACGAGGGTCTTCGCACGCCGGCGTCGCGGAAGCGTTTGAGGTCGCGAAATTCGTCGAGAAGCCCAATGCGGAAACAGCCGCGGAGTTCGTCAAATCGGGCGAGTTCTATTGGAATAGCGGAATGTTCGTTCTTCCTGCGCACCAATACCTTGCCGAGCTCGAGCGCTTTCGCCCGGATGTCTATCGCGGAAGCAAGACGGCATTTGAACGCTCCACCCGCGATCTTGATTTTTATCGACTCGATGCCGAAGCCTTCCGGGCTTGTCCGTCGGACTCCATCGACTATGCGGTCATGGAAAAAACCGCCGTTGCGTCAATGGTTACCGCGAGTTTCGATTGGAATGACATCGGATCACGGTCATCGCTCTGGGAAACCGGTGTCAAAGACAAGGCGGGTAACGCCAGTCGCGGCGACGTATTTCTTGACGGTGCAAAGAATTGCTATGTGCGATCGGAAAGCAGGCTGGTGGCGGCCATCGGCGTAGACGATCTCGTCATCGTGGAAACGGATGACGCCGTGTTGGTCGCGCACAAGGATGCTGCACAGAACGTGAAGAACACCGTCGAAATGCTGAAGACCAGCAAACGGGAGGAGCATCTTTCCCATTCTCGGGTCTATCGTCCATGGGGCTATTATGAAAGCATCGATGACGGATCACGGTTCCAGGTAAAGCGCATTATGGTGAAGCCGGGACACAAGCTATCATTGCAGATGCACCACCATCGGGCTGAACACTGGATCGTGGTGTCCGGCACTGCCCGCGTGACCAGAGGAAAAGACGAAATTCTTCTTTCGGAGAATGAGTCAACTTATATTCCGCTGGGTGTTACCCATCGATTGGAGAATCCGGGGAAGTTACCCCTTTATTTGATTGAAGTACAGTCGGGCCCTTACTTGGGTGAAGACGACATCGTGCGTTTCGACGACGATTACCAACGCGCGTAGCGGCGATGCGTGGCGACCCAGTTCGGCGCGACCGTATCGCTGCCGGCCGGTCATCGAAGGCATTCCAATCAACGACATCATGCTGCGCATTCTTCTCGTCAAAATGTCGTCGCTAGGCGACGTTGTTCATAATTTTCCAGCCGTAACGGATCTCAGGCGGCATCTGCCGAACGCCCAGGTGGACTGGGTGGTCGAAGAAGCCTATGCGCCATTGGTGGCGCTGCATCCCGGTGTCGACGAGGTCATCACGGTGGCGATTCGTCGGTGGCGGCGTGCGGTTGCGCGCAGAGCAACGTGGCGAGAATACGGTGCGCTACGTAGGCGTTTGGCGAGTCGTCTCTACGATCGGATCATCGATTCGCAGGGGCTCGTCAAAAGCGCATGGATCGCTGGTCTCGCTGCAGGGGAGCATGTCGGCCTATCGAAGCAGACCGCCAGGGAACCGATGGCGTCACGTTTTTACGATTCGACCTTCCACATCCCCTCGCATCTTCATGCGGTTGAACGAAATCGGATGCTGGTTGCCTTCGCGATGAAGTTTGGTATTCAAGGTCCGATCGACTACGGCCTGCGCGAACTGCGGCGTGACCCTGCGGTCGAATTCGCGCGGCCGTACGCCGTGTTCCTGCACGGCACCAGCCGCGCAGACAAGGAATGGCAAGAGGATGCCTGGCGAGCGACGGGCATTGCCTTGGCGAAACGCGGCCTCCACATCATCCTGCCTTGGGGCAGTGCGAAAGAGGAGATGCGCAGCCAGCGCTTGGCCGAGGGGATGACTGCTGCGACCGTTCCATCACGTCGCTCAATCGATCAGATGGCAGGCATCTTGGCAGGCGCTCGCGTCATCGTGGGGGTCGACACCGGCTTGGTCCATCTTGGCGCCGCTCTCAAAGTGCCGACCGTCGCCATCTTTTGTGGTTCGGATCCGGCGTTGACCGGACCGGTGGGCCAAGGCCGCATCGCGATATGCGGATCGGCGCTCGTTGCGCCCACGGTCGATGATGTATTGTTGGCGGTCGATCGCGTCATGGCCGACGCGTGTTGAGATTTGTCTACACCGCCCTGGTGACCGCAACGTTGCCATTCCTGCCCGTGCGGCTATGGTGGCGCGGTCGCTCAGAGTCCGTCTACCGGACCGCGATCGGCGAACGATTCGGCCGCTTCAATCAAATAGCGGTGGCGCCGATTATCTGGGTTCATGCGGTATCGCTTGGCGAAACGCGCGCGGCGCAACCACTCATTCGCGCGCTGCAAAGCGAGTTTCCTCAACACCGCATCCTCACCACTCATATGACGGCAACTGGCCGCGCCGCGGCAGGCGAGCTCTATCCGGATGCACTGCACGCATGGTTGCCCTATGACCATCCGTGGTTCATGCGGCGATTCCTCGCGCACTTTCAGCCGCAACTAGGGATCATCATGGAGACCGAAATTTGGCCCAATCTGATCGCGGCGTGTACGCGCGCACGGGTCCCGCTTGCCCTCGTCAACGCACGGCTGTCGGAGCGGTCGTTGCGCGGATACGAGCGGGTGCGCTCTTTATCGCGCGCGTCGTTTGGCGGGTTTCAAACGATTGCCGCGCAGACCACAGCCGATGCGGCGCGGATCGCGCATCTTGGCGGCTCGCCCATCGTTACCGGCAATATCAAGTTCGACGTCAGCGTGCCGCCGCAGACGGCGGCGGTTGCAAAATCGATGCGTTCGATGTTTGGCAAGCGCCGGATTTTTCTTGCCGCAAGCACCCGTGAGGGCGAGGAAGCACTCATTCTAGATGCCCTTGAACGCCAACCGCTGCCCGATACGCTGGTGGTGATCGTGCCGCGGCATCCGCAACGCTTCGAGGCGGTGGCGAGCGAGATTAGCGCGCGCGGACACCGGTTGGTGCGTCGAAGCGAAGGTATTTCCGTTCCATCCGATTGCCGGTTCTTTCTCGGTAACTCGATGGGGGAACTGGCCGCGTACTACCGGGCGTGCGATGCCGCATTCGTGGGTGGCAGCCTGGTGCCTACCGGCGGGCAGAATCTAATAGAAGCCTGTCATGCGGGCATTCCGGTGCTGATCGGCCCGTCGAATTTCAATTTTGCGCAAGCATCGGACGATGCCGTTGCGGCCGGCGCCGCGTTGCGCGTGAGCTCGGCGCACCAACTCATCGGCCAGGTCGCGCGATTCATGTCCAACGAATCGGCACGCATCCTCGCAGGCGAACGGGCGCAGCAATTTTGCGAGGCCCACGGCGGCGCGACCGTGCGAACGATTGCCGCATGCGTGGGCCTTATCCGTCAGCGTTGAGGTGATGCGTGGAGCGTCTGTTTCGATACGGGCGATTAAGGAATCACGGAACAAAAGGGGTTCACCCCCTCGTAACTCCATAAATATTTGCGCGCGCTGATTACGCGGGATAGCTTAATCAGCGTTTCCTTAATCGCTCCCGAGAAGACCGTTGATCGCATTCAGGTCTTCTTCCATAAGCCCCACGGTTGATGTTTTCAACTTTAATCCGTTAATGATGGCGTCATAGCGTGCCTTCGAGAGGTCGCGCATGGTCTGGAAAACCTGCTGCTGCGAATTGAGGACGTCAATGTTGATCCGTACCCCCACGTTGTAACCCAGACGATTCGAAGCAAGCGCCGTTTCGCTGGATCTTAGTGCCTGCCCCAGGGCACGCACCTGCGCAAGTCCGTTCGCCAGACCGAGGAACGCCTGGCGCGTTGAGAACTCCGTGCTCCTTCTGGTGTGGTCAAGATCAGAACGGGCTTTTTCATACAGCGAAACCGATTCGCGCACCCGCGATTGCGTCGCACCGCCGGCAAATAAGGGGATCGCCAGTTGCAAGCCGATCGTGCTGGCTTCAATTTGGGTGCGGATGCCGTTTGCCGATGCGGTAGCGGCGACGTTTCGACCATGCGTAGCAACGACATCGAGGGTGGGATAGTGGGCGTACTTGCTACGCTCAATCTCCCGATTGGCGATTTCGAGGGCGTATTCCTGCGCGCGCACCGCATAGGAGTCCTTCTGTGCGGAGGAAACCCAGACGTTCATGTCATTGGGGTCTGCACCAGGAATTTGCGCGCTCGGTTTGAGTGGGACGAGGGTCTCGTAACGTTGTCCGGCGATTTGCGCGAGTGCGCGGCGCCGGATTTCAAGATCGTTATCAGCCGCGATTTCCTGGGCGGTGGCGAGATCATAGCGGGCCTGCGCTTCGTTCGTATCGGTGATCGTCGCCGTGCCGACTTCGAAATTGCGCTTCGCTTGTGCGAGCTGTTCGGCGATCGCGATCTTTTGGGCCTGGATAAATGCGAGGCTGTCGCGCGCGGCCAGCACATCAAAATAAGCCTGGGATGCGCGGATCACCAGGTCGTTGGCCGATTGCCGCAACGTCATATCCGCTTGCATTGCCGTTAATTCGCCCTGGCGATACACGACATAGTTTTGGACGCGAAAAAGCGGCTGTGAGAGCGTGAATGCGTAGGCATTGCTGTTGTAGGTGAACGACTGATTGCTCGTTCCGTTGTGCGAATCATTCCAGGTGGAATTTCCCGTCGCGTTAAGCGTGGGGAGAAGGCCTGCCAATCCTTGGATCGGTCTTTCGCGTGCCGCCGCCTCGGATTGGCGCGCTGCGGCGAATTGCGCATCGTAGGATTGCGCGGCCCGCACGATATCGATAAGATTTTCGGCGAGTGCAGGTTGTGCAACGAGCAGCGCACCGCATAGCAATGCATGCGAACGATTCATGGGCTACCTTGATCGAATGTAAATCGCGCGTTAAGAATCTGATGAATGACTAGGGCCTATGAGACGGTAATCCCTAATAGACCGGCAGGGTAGGGTCGACCTGCTGGGACCAGCCATGTACGCCTCCGGCAAGGTTATATACCCGGGTGAACCCCTGATGTTCGAGGAAATGGGCCACTTGCAAACTACGACCGCCGTGATGACAGATCACAACGATGTCGGCGTTCTGATCAAGCTCGGAATTTCTTGCCGGAACGGCCCGCATCGGCATGTGCTGGGAGGAATCGATACGGCAGACTTCCCATTCCCAGGGTTCGCGGACGTCAAGGAGAATTGGCCGCGTGCGCGATGGGTCGTCGAGCCAAGCCTTGAGCTCGGCAGCTGAGATATTGGTCATTGCGGTTAGAGAGTGAAGCGCTTGGGCTGGCGCGCGTTGCGAAGCGGCGCCAGTACCGTTTCGAACAAGTCAATCGCATTGAATGCGTTGCCTGGAAGGCGCGTGATCAACCGCGCGGACATGACTGGCGCATCACCTACGACGGCGAACAATCGCCCACCGTCGCGCAGTGCATTGGGGAATTCATCGGGCAGGATGGGGAGAGATCCGGCGATGACGATGACATCAAACGCCTCGGTATCCGTCCATCCTTTCGCGCCATCTCCAGCAAATATGCGGGCATTTTGAACGCCGCCACGTCGTAAATTATTCTCCGCCGTTTCTTTCAGCAGCGGATTGATCTCGACCGATACGACTTCGCGCGCGCATGCCGCCAGGAGGGCCATCAAATATCCGGAACCAGCCCCGATCACAAGCACGCGATCGGATCGCTTGGGCGCCACTTCCTGAAGAACGCGTGCCTCCATTTTTGGCGCTAGCATGGTCTCGCTGGCGTCCCCGCTTTTCGTCAGCGGAATTTCAAGATCGGAGAAGGCCAGTAATCGATGCGATGGTGGAACGAATTCCTCGCGGCGCACGACGTAAAGCAAGTCGAGGACGCCCTGATCGAGTACTTCCCAAGTGCGAATCTGCTGCTCGACCATGTTGAAACGGGCGCGTTCAATGTCCATGAAATACGAATTATCCGGATGGTGATGACGTGGGTGACAAGCTGCCACAAAAATTGTATCACCCGGTCGCGGCCCGAACGCACCACCAAGTCGCACCGACCGTAGCGGCGAAAGGTCAAGGCGAGCGATGCGCTGTTAGCACGGCCGGCCTCAGCAGCCAATCAACGCGGCACCTATGACCCCAGACGAGCTGCCAAGCTGGTTTTTCACGATCGGCGTATCAAAGTAATCGGCAAAGACACAGCAACGGACCGCGCTGACCCCACGGTCGTAAAGCCCCCCGACGTTCGAGACGCCGCCGCCAAGAACGACGATATCCGGATCCACAACATTGATCACATTCGCCATTGCCCGTCCGAAGTGGGCATAGAAAGCATCAATCACTGCCGTTGCAGCAGGATCATGCGCTGAGGCCGCCGCGAAGATTTGCATTGCGCTACTCCGTCGCCCGGTTTGCTCAAAAAATCGGTTCTCAATCCCCGATCCACTAAGGTAAGTTTCAACACAGCCGCGTGTACCGCAATAACAGAGCGGCCCCTGTGGATCGATCGATGTATGTCCCCATTCGCCGGCGATGGCGGTGCGTCCGGTATGGACTGTTCCGCCGAACACAATGCCACCGCCCGTGCCGGTTCCCATAATGACGCCAAATACCGTCGGGTAACCGCGTGCCGCGCCTAGAATCGCCTCGGCGAGGGCAAAGCAATTGGCATCATTGGCGATGACGAACTTGCGGCCTACGAACTGCTCAAGGTCCGCGATAAATGGTTGGCCGTTCAGCGCCACTGTATTGGAATTCCGAAGTAACCCGGTGCGCGGTGAGATCGACCCGGGCGTGCCAATGCCAAGCGTATGCGGCGCATTCGCAACGCGTGCCTGCATCCGCCCATAGAGCATAGCGATGCGCGACAAGATGTGGCGATAGCCGCGCTCGGCTTCGGTTGGCGTGCGCTCGCGGTATATTTCGGCGCTGTTCTCGTCGAGAATGACGCCTTCAATCTTGGTGCCACCGAGGTCGATGCCGATTCGATGCATGGGGTGACAGTAGGCACACGCGTTGGATTTGCTTGAGTGTAGCTTGATGCCGGGTGCCAAGCGCCCCCGCAGAAAGATGGTTGGAGCGATGAAAGCACGAATGCGTTGGATACGCCGATCGCTTTACTTGGCGTTGATGTGGAGTGCGTCGGCGTGTGCCTTGATGCCGAAAGCGGACTGGGCCTCGCTCGGTCAAGCCATTCGGTCGCGCTATCCGGAGGTTCGCCACATCAGTACGGGTGAGTTTGCGTCGCTGCTCGAGAAAGACATCCCCCCCATCTTGGACGTCAGGACCGCCGATGAATTCGGGATCAGCCATCTCGAGCGGGCTCGACACGTCCCGAACGAGGCATCGGTCATTGCTGCGTTGGCGGGGATCGAGCGACATCAAGCGATCGTCGTCTACTGCGCAGTGGGGTATCGATCCGCCCAAACGGCCGACCTGTTGAAGCGTCGTGGCTACGTGAATGCGGTCAATTTGGAAGGCTCGATATTTGCCTGGGCGAACGAGGGGCGTCCCGTCTTTCGCGGCATCGAGCGCGTTACCGAAGTCCACCCGTACAACGATTATTGGGGAAAACTGCTACGAAAAGACCACTGGCCGAAGCAGTGGCGTCCGCAATAGGCTAGGGAAACGCTGGAAAAGCTATCTCGCGTAATCAGCGTGCTCAAATATTCAGGGAGTTACAAGGGGGCAAGCCCCTTGTTCAGTGAGTCCCTAGGCGAGAAAGGGCACCAACACCAAACCAAATCCCAGCGCGCTCACCACAAACAACACCGCGCGAAGGATGGCGATCCCAAGTAAATGTGTTGTCGAATCGTTACCCATGGTTAGGTCCTGGCTCATCTCCCCGTTGCATGCGCCGACTTAGCAATGTAACTCTTCGCGATCGGATGGCGTATGAATACCATGCGAGCGTACCCAGCAAGCGGCGCCATCGGTGACAAGTTGTTCCATCGATTTGACCACCGCACCGAACGATGCGAAGGCGATGCGGCGCGCGGCCTAAAAGCCGTATAGGCGCGCGGGATTGTCGATGAGAATTTGCTGTCGAACGGTCGCGTCCGGAATCATAACGGGCAGCAGGTCAACCAGGCTGCCATCGTTCGGCATATGTTTGCCGACGTTTGGATGCGGCCAATCAGTCCCCCACAGGATGCGATCGGGGGCCCCTGCGACGAGCGCCTGCGCGAATGGTGTTGCATCGGTAAAAGGTGGCCCCATTGATGAGACGCGCTCGGATCCGCATATTTTTACCCAGGCGTTTTCGGCCTTCATGACATCGAGCAAGACGCGGAACGGTTGTTGATCCAGGCCGTCTGCAGCGTGTACACGCCCCATGTGATCGATGACAAAAGGCAGTGGGAGGGATTCGAAGAGACCGCGGAACTCAACCAGATCGACGGCATCCAGATGAAGGATGAGGTGCCAATTCATCGGCGTTATGCGATCGATGGTGCGTTGGAAGAACGCCATATCGGGCCGCCCGCCCAGATGTCGAACAAAATTGAATCGTACCGCGCGAATGCCGCCGTCATGCATCCGCTGAAAATCCGCGTCTTGGTAGGTCTCGTCGATGATTGCCGTGCCGCGAAATCGCCCGTTTGAACGGGCGATGGCATCGAGCGTGACGCGCATATCCGCACCGTGGCAGCTGGCATGGACGATCACCGCGCGATCGATGCCAAGAAAATCATGCAGCGCGCAGAGGGCCTCGAACGGCGCATCGGGCGGGATGTAAGTGCCGTCCTTTGCATAGGGAAACCGTGCTGCCGGACCGAATATGTGGCAGTGGGCGTCACACGTGCCGCGCGGTACGACGAAGCGCGGTCTGCGCGGATGCGGGTCGGGACCGTCGATCAATTTGGACATGTTCACCACGGGAGGGTAGCCTTGCAAGCATTCGTTGTGATTCTATGTCCGTTCAATATGATTCGCCCAAACCGGCGATAGGAGCTGCTCTATGTCCGCAACCCCAACCAAACCGTTTCGTGCCGATCATGTCGGCAGCCTACTTAGACCCCAAGCATTGCGCGATGCAAGAGCGAAGGCAGCGCGCGGCGAATTGAGCAAGGAGGCTTTGCGCGATATCCAGCAGGCGGCCATCCGCGAGATCGTGGCGAAGCAGGAATCGATCGGATTGCAAGCCGTTACCGATGGCGAATTCAGTCGCGACTGGTGGCATGTGGACTTTCTGGCCGGCTTTCAGGGTGTTGAAATCTACTATGGACCGGCTTCAAGTGGATTTGGTGGGGTCAGCGAGCAGCCCGCTTTGCTCAAAGTCACCGGCAAGATTCGCCGCACCAAGCCGATCTTTGTCGAGCATTTCAAGTTTCTGAAGTCAGTGACGAAGCGAACGCCAAAAATGACGATTCCTGCGCCCGCCGTGCTCCATCACCGCGCAGGTCGTGCGGCCGTTAGCATGGAGGCGTATCCCGATATCGAAGAAATGTGGTCTGACGTATCGAAAGGTTACGCCGAAGAGATCGCTGAGCTTGGTCAAGAGGGCTGTACGTACCTGCAAATCGACGACACCAGCCATGCGATGCTCTGCGATGCAAAGTTCCGCGAAGGGATCCGCATTCGCGGCGACGATCCCGAGAAGCTCGTGCACACGTACGGCAATGCCATCAATCGTGCCCTCGCGAATCGACCTGCCGGTATGACGGTGACGATGCACACTTGCCGGGGCAATTTCATGAGCGCGTGGGTCGCGGCCGGGGGTTACGAGCCGGTTGCCGAAGCCGTCTTCGGCGGCATCAATGTCGACGCGTTTTTCCTGGAATTCGATTCCGAACGCGCCGGCGGCTTCGAGCCGTTACGATTCGTGCCGAAAAACAAAAAGATAGTGCTGGGGCTTATCACCACCAAAACGCCTGAGTTGGAATCGAAAGACGCGATCAAACGGCGCATCGATGAAGCGGCGAAATTCGTTCCACTCGAAAACCTCTGTCTGTCGCCGCAATGCGGATTCTCGAGCACGCATCACGGCAACAAGATTACGACCGATGTGCAATGGCGAAAATTACAGCTGGTGGTCGATGTTGCTCGCGAAGTGTGGGGCGCCTAAGGCTTTTTATTTTTTCGCCTGCGCTGCCTTGAGCACATCGAGGTCCGCGAAGACGGTTCCAAGCTCAATCGCATCGACGTCAGCCGGACGTGGAAACGGAGGGGGTGCTGCTTCACCCTCCGTGCGTGTCCGACCGATGCTCTCGAAGAATTTTTCGAGACCGGCCGGAAGCATGATCCAGGTGAAGGTAAGCGGTGTCGTGCCGGTGTTGACGAATTTGTGGCGAGTATTGGGCCCGAAATAAAAAAGTGCGCCCGGGACCATCGGATGTTCAACATCCTGGATCAGCGCGGTCCCTGATCCCGCTACGACATAGATCAGTTCTTCCTGGGCCGGGTGTGCATGCTCGCGAACAAACCCACCCACCGCAACGGTCTGCGTGCCCATCGATACATTTCCGGAGACCGTCTGCCCGCCAGACAGCATGACTGTCGTGTAGCCGCTGGCCGGAACCGGTTGCCAAAACGAGCGGGCCTGTCCCGGTTGCACCGCGACGAATGTTGGGCCGGCGGGCGCGTGGTCCGCCCCAAGGGGATTGCGTGCGTTCACGATGGATCTCCGCATTCAAAGCTGTATCTGGAATTATGACATAGCGCGCGTCGATGGCGGTCGTGAATTGGCAGTGCGTTTGCACGGACTCTCGAATCGGAGTAGCCTCTTTGCTCTGACCTGGGGGTCCGAAACACACGTGCTTCGGTGAGATAGACCCTTTGAACCTGATGCGGTTCGTACCGCCGTAGGGAAGCGTCCGCAGTCCTCTCCCCGACTCGCCTCGCTCCCTTGGTGGTACGCAAAGGAGTGATCGGATGGCTGCCAATCCAAAATTTCTTGCTGCAACCGCGCGTGTGGATGACGCTGCGATAAAGCCGCTTCCCGGCTCGCAGAAAATCTACGTCGAAGGCTCACGGCCTGATATCCGCGTGGCAATGCGCGAAATATCGCAAGCGGAAACGCCCGCTTCAATGGGCGCGGAAAAGAATCCACCGATTTTCGTCTACGACACGTCTGGCCCTTACACCGATGCCAATGCGCGCATCGATATTCGCAACGGGCTCAAGCCGGTGCGTCTCGATTGGATCCTTGATCGCAAGGACACGAAAGAACTGCCGGGTCCGTCGTCGCAATTCGGCAAGATTCGGGCAACTGATGCGAAGCTGACCGAACTGCGGTTTGCCGGATTGCATCGCCGCCCGCGCCGGGCTATGCCCGGCAAGAATGTCTCGCAAATGCACTACGCCCGCCAAGGCATGGTGACACCGGAGATGGAGTACGTCGCGATTCGCGAGAATATGCGTCGCGCCGAATATATCGAATCACTGAGGAATTCCGGTCCGACCGGCAAGAAAATGGCCGCGTTACTTGGCCGTCAACATTGCGGCGAATCCTTTGGTGCGTCGATACCGGCCGAAATAACGTCGGAGTTTGTGCGAAGCGAAGTGGCGCGCGGCCGGGCGATCATTCCGGCCAACATCAACCATCCGGAAACCGAGCCGATGATCATCGGCCGGAATTTTCTCGTGAAGATCAATGCGAACATCGGTAACTCCGCGGTGTCGTCTTCGATCGGGGAGGAAGTCGAGAAGATGACCTGGTCCATCCGCTGGGGCGGTGACACCGTCATGGACCTGTCTACCGGCAAGAACATTCATGAGACGCGCGAATGGATCGTGCGCAATTCGCCGGTTCCGATTGGTACGGTCCCGATCTATCAGGCCCTCGAAAAAGTAAATGGCAAGGCCGAGGAACTAACCTGGGAAATGTATCGCGATACGCTCATCGAACAATGTGAGCAGGGGGTCGACTACTTTACGATCCATGCCGGCGTATTGCTTCGCTACGTGCCCCTTACCGCCAATCGGATGACGGGGATTGTTTCGCGCGGCGGCTCCATTCTCGCCAAGTGGTGCCTCGCGCACCACAAGGAAAACTTCCTCTATACGCATTTCGAAGACATCTGCGAAATTATGAAAGCGTATGACGTGTCGTTCTCGTTGGGTGATGGTCTGCGTCCCGGCTCGATCTACGACGCCAACGACGAAGCGCAGCTTGGCGAATTGCGAACGCTGGGTGAGTTGACGCAGATCGCCTGGAAGCACGATGTGCAGGTGATGATCGAAGGCCCCGGTCATGTGCCGATGCAACTCATCAAAGAAAACATGGATATCCAGCTGAAGGAGTGTTCCGAGGCGCCGTTCTATACCTTGGGACCCCTCACGACCGATATTGCGCCAGGCTATGACCACATCACCAGCGCTATCGGCGCAGCACAGATCGGTTGGTATGGCACCGCGATGCTCTGCTATGTAACGCCGAAGGAGCACCTTGGCTTGCCGGATAAGAAGGATGTCAAAGATGGCATCATGGCGTATCGAATTGCCGCGCATGCCGCCGATCTGGCCAAAGGACATCCTGGCGCGCAGATTCGCGACAACGCGCTTTCCAAGGCGCGCTTCGAATTCCGCTGGGAAGATCAATTCAATCTGGGACTGGATCCGGACACCGCGCGCGAATTTCACGACGAGACGTTGCCGGCTCATGGCGCCAAGATCGCGCACTTCTGTTCCATGTGTGGTCCGCATTTTTGCTCTATGAAGATCACGCAGGATGTGCGGGACTATGCACAACAAATCGGCGTCACGAGCGAAGAGGCGCTGGCCAAAGGAATGGAAGATAAGAGCCGTGAGTTCAAGGAAAAGGGCGCGCAGATTTATCACCGCACCTGACGGATGATGGGTGAGACAGGATAGGGGCGGCGTTGGCTGCCCTTTTTCGTTCGTTGCGCGGGATCCTGAATCGAGATGACTGCATTGTTGTCGGCTTGCGGCATCGATAGCCATTGATGCGGTGAGCCTGGCACCTGGGATCAAGGTGCCGCTGCTTGCGCTGGCGGCGGATGCCGATGCATTGGTTCCGATGGAGCACACCGAGAACCTCGTCGCAGCCTTGAGTGGTCCGAAGCAGCCTGTTGTGCTGCGAGGCGGTGATCACAACTCACTTTCTGCGTTCCCGCAGTTTTGGGACGCGATAACGGCGTTTGTGAATTTCCAGCCACGTTAGGCCGCTTGCGCCAACGTGCGCTAAAGGAAGCGACGCGCGTCAATACGCCAGGTGTTGGCAGATTCGTGGGAAATGATCCGGTCGCCGCCGCCATGGCCAAGTGATCGCGACAGCTCGATGTCTTCTGGCATCAGAAACCGTTCATGCTTAGCATGATAGATCACCCGCACTTTCGGTTTCAGCAAACTCTTTTCCGACTGCTCCACGACGACCGCAATGCGATCACTTTCAAGGCGAACGACCGAACCGACCGGATAGATGCCGATGCAGCGAATGAATGCCTGGACGAGGTCGGGATTGAAGTGGTGCTTGCTCCACTCCAGCAGTTTGCGGAGCGTTTCGGTCGGTGGCGTTGCATGCTGATGCACGCGATGGGCGGTCATGGCGTCATAGACATCGACGATTGCCGCCATCTGACCAAGGTGAGAGATCGCGTCTCCCTTGAGCTTCTTCGGATAGCCACTGCCGTCCAGCCGTTCGTGGTGTTCGCCGATGATGTTGGGGACGGTTTTGCTCACGCGCGAATCGCGAGCGAATAGGCTGCACCCCTCACTGGGGTGACGTTGCACGACTGCGAATTCCGCTTCAGTGAGGGGGCCGGGCTTGTGCGGGATCGCGTCGGGCGTGAACGCTTTGCCAATGTCGAGCAAGAGGCCACCAAGTCCTGCATCGTGAACGGCAGATTCATCGAGATGCAACGTGCGGGCAAAGGCGACCATCAATGCCGCTACCGACACCGGGTGCAAGTACGTGTACTCGTCTTTCTCCTTGATCTGGCATAGCGAGAGCAATGCCCCCGGATTCTGCGCGATGGATGCGGCGATACGACCCACCAATTCGCGCGGTGCATCCAACGACAACGAGTGATTGCTGCGTGCCTCTGCAGTGATGCTCCGAACTATCTCTTTGCCGTCCAGGCGAGCGCTTTTTGCGTACGCCAAGGCCTCAGTTAATCCGAGTTCCGCGGCAAGGCGTGTTGTACTGCCGCTGATGCGCTGAATTGTTTGATCGAGGTCCCGGGAAATGTCGGCGGCCGTCGGCGCGCCTGGCACGTCTTGCCCCCTTGCCATGTCGATGTAGACCTCTTTGACACCGGCTGCAGCGATTTGGTCGATTTGCGCACCGTTATTCAGGGTGAACCGACTGCCTACGATGGGCGGGATTCAAGATCGGCGGACAAGTCGTGGATGAACATGCCCGGTGAGAGTTGTTCTACTGCAATGCGCTTGAGCATGGTCGCGGAGAGTCATGTGACGGCGCAGGGTGCGCCGGATCGTCCATTGGTTTTTCGGCGCGAAATGACGATGCCACAGCGAAGCATTGGGCCGGGCAAGCAAAATTGCCCCGCGTTTCAAGCTAAGGTGCTGGCGCTACCCGTTGAACATCATCAACGTTATGATGGCGGCGTTATCTCACAAGCGCCAAACCGAATAACCGTGAGCGGCGAGCGCCGATGCGTCCGCGCGGGCCTTGACGTCAGCGAAGACTCCCCCCCGAGGTGAGTTTGCCGCCGATCGTCCCCAGTGCAAATGAATTGAACTGGTCATGCGCGACCGCTGCCACCATTGCGTGCGCAGCGGGCAGCTCATCCCAGCGCTTCAACGTGACGCCGTACTCATGCGCTGCTTCGGCGGCTATCGCCAGCGGGTCGTGCACATGAACGATCGCACCATAGGACTCCAATTCGCGCATGACGTCGATGACACGCGAATTACGAATGTCCGGACAGTTTTCCTTGAACGTGAGCCCAAGGACGATGACATCGGAGCCCCGCACCGGAAAGCCCGCTTTGATCATGAGCTTTACGGTTTCATCCGCGACATACTTCCCCATTCCGTCATTGATCCTTCGGCCGGCCAAGATCACTTGCGGGTGATACCCAAGCATATCGGCCTTGTGCGTCAAGTAATACGGATCAACACCAATGCAATGCCCACCGACCAATCCAGGTCGAAACGGTAGAAAATTCCACTTGGTGTCGGGCGCCTTGAGTACCTCGAGCGTGTCGATGCCCAGGCGATGGAAAATTAACGCCAGTTCATTCATCAGCGCGATATTCAGGTCGCGCTGCGTGTTCTCGATGACTTTGGCCGCCTCGGCAACTTGAATGCTCGATGCACGGTACACGCCTGCAGTGATGATGCTTTCGTAGATTTCTGCAACACGGTCGAGGGTGGCCGGCGAATCGCCCGAAACAACTTTGACGATCCGCGTCAGGGTGTGTTCCTTATCGCCGGGATTGATGCGTTCCGGGGAGTAGCCGACAAAGAAATCAGTCTTCCACGTGAGATTGGAATGTTTCTCGATGACCGGAATGCAGACCTCTTCGGTGGCGCCTGGGTACACGGTCGATTCGAAGACGACGATCGCGCCTTTCTTGAGGTTCTTGCCAACCGCCGTACTTGCGCTAATCAGTGGTCGAAAATCCGGTTGATGCGCTTCGTCCACCGGTGTTGGAACCGACACCACGATGAAATCCGCCTCGCGCAAGCTGCTTGTGTCGTTGGTTACTTCAAGGAGCTTGGCCGCACGCAGCGCTTCACTCGAAACTTCTCCGGTCGGATCGCGGTGGTTACGGTACGCGGCAATTTTATCGACCGAAAGATCGTAGCCGATCGTCCGATATTTCTTGCCGAATTCGACCGCCAACGGCAAACCGACGTAGCCAAGTCCGATGACAGCGAGGGTGGTCATTTCGAACGCTCCTGAAAGAATTGTCTAGGTCGAGGTATTTCCGCAAGCGACGGATTGACCCGGTCACCGTGTATGGGGCGCAAGCATTTACGACGCGATTGGCTCGCTAATGGCAATGGCTTGATTGATGGGACCAAAAGCAGACTGTCCGGTCGCGTCTGTCACCTCAAGCCGGATGCGATCGCCTGCCCGCAGGTAGGGCATTTCAGGTTGCCCCCTTTTGTCCGTTTCAATTGCACGCTGTTCTGCGATGCAGGCAACACCGGCGGATGGATCTTTGTTTGAAATGGGCCCTGAGCCGATGATCGTGCCCGCGCCGAGCGGGTGTGTGCGTGCCGCCTGTGCAATGAGGCGCGGAAAATTGATCGCCATGTCGGTTCCGCAATTGAGCCTGCCTAACCGGCTCTCATTGACGTGGACCATGAGCGGCAGCTTGAGTTTTCGAGTATCCCAATCATCGCCAAATTCGTCTGGCGTAACAGCCACCGGCGCAAACGATGTCCACACCGATTGAGGTGGGGACCAAAGGGCGCCATCCTCCTCGGCCGAGACGACATTGCACAGACGAAAATCGCTAACGAGGGTGAGTAATCGAATGGTGCTACTTGCCTTGTCGTATTTCACGCCCATCGGTACATCACCGGTGATCGCTCCGATCTTACCCTCGAGATCGATACCCCATTCCTCCGCAGCGACCAGTACTGGAGCGCAGGCGCTAATAAACGCGGTGGACCCGCAATGAAACGCGGTGGACCCGCAATGGGCAATGGGTAATCCACGCAGGGAACCCTTGGTGGCATCAGCCCCGCGCGGTTTTCGCAAGCGTTCCAGATGGCTTGGATAGCCAAACCCATCCAGCCATCCAAAGGCGCGCGGTAGCGGTGCAAGAAACTGCGTGAAATCGACCTCAAACTGCCGCGAAGTCAGCGTGTTTCGATTCAACGCCGTGTAAATCTCAGCCAGGCGGGGTGCTGCGAATTCCCAATCATCGAGGGCCGCCTGCAAAGTTGGGGCGACGTTGTAGGCAATAAGTCCGCGTTTTAGATCCCTCGATACCACACATAACGTGCCGTCCCGGGTGTCGTTCTTAAGGGTACCGAGTTTCATTCGCTGATTGGCTTCGCAGTGAGCGGGGTCGTTGCCGGCACGATGGAAGACGATCGCGCTGGTGCGGCTTTTGACGGTGCGGATGTTAGCAGGTGTCGATTCGCATCAATGCTTTGCTTTGGCCGCCTGCGGCAAGGTCGAATCGTGCAATCTTGTTTCGAACATCGCCGGAGTGCGCGCCAGGGCGCCGGGCGGCCTCAATGGCTCCGGGATCCGGTCGATTCACATACTGTCTGCAGCGTGTAATCCGAAGTTGTGTGTCACGCGTAAATGGAGGTACTGGCTAAGCGTCGTATTCGAGTATTGGCAGCATGATGCATCAGATGAATCGGCTTTGATTTAATGAATGCGGGAAACCTAAGGAAACGCTGATTAAGCTATCTCGCGCAATCAGCGTAACCAAAGTTTTCTGGGAATTACAAGGGGGCGAGCCCCCTTGTTCAATTAATCCCTAAGGAAATGGGGCGATGATGATAGAAGGCTCGAACAATCAAGCGCTGGGAAAATTTCTCCGTGGTGAAAAGCTTGCCACCAGCGAGGAGGCGTCAGAAATCGAGCGCGTCGTTCGCCTGATATCACTCGAAGTGTCGACCGTCGGTGAAGGTGGCCCCGATCGGACGCGTCGCGGCATCTGGCCTTGGCGCCGTGCGCATGCGACAAACTAGATCGTTACTACGCTGCTGATTGGATTGCCCCGTTCGAGAGCAACTCCCCAATCCCTCGCGTGACATTCGGCACGAGGTCTCCGGGCATGCGCTTGTCGATCTGAACTATGGCCGAACGCGTCGCACGATTGAAGGTCTAAAGTTGTTGCCCGCGCAGGACGCAGTCTTTCAAGGAATCATCCTCATGAGGGAATTCTCCGTCATCGATTCAGATCGCCCGCTCCGAATTGCCCTGATTGGTGCGGCAAGCGGGCTTGGTGCGAAGGACCACGGTTGTGCCGATGGACCGCGGGTACTTGCCGAGTCCAATCTTACGGAACGACTGCGCGCATCCGGTGTCAGCGTCGAATGGGCAACAACGATTGCGCCACAAACGATGCCGCGGCGTGATGCCCTGGCAACCATCGGCGATTTCAATTCCCATTTGGCTAGTCAAGTCTACAAACATGCCAAGGCCGGCGATTTTCCGGTGGTGCTCGGTCGTGACCATTTGTGCGCAATCGGGACGTGGAGTGGGATCGCCCTAGCCCATGCAAGCCGGGGGCCGATCGGCCTCATCTGGATCGACGCACACATGGATAGTCATACCCCAGCCGATTCCGAAAGCGGCGCGGTGCACGGCATGCCGCTTGCGTGCCTGTTAGGAGACGGCCCGCGCGAACTGGCGCCGATGCAGGATTCACGCGGCCGCCTGCTGCCGGAGAATGTTTGTCTCATTGGTGCTCGCAGTTTTGAACCCGCGGAGCAGTGGCGCCTGGCGCGGCTCGGCGTTCGCGTCTACACCATGGCAGACGTCGAGAAGCGCGGGCTCGTTGCCATTCTTGAAGAAGCGCACGCGATTGTGACGCGCACGACTGCAGGGTATGGGATCACCCTCGATGTCGATGTGATCGATCCTACGGATGCACCTGGAACCGGCTCGCCCGAGCCGGGCGGCATCGCCGCCGACGAATTGATCGACGGCATTCGCGCACTGACGACGCGGTCTCAACCCCTCGCACTGGAAATCGCAGAGTTCAACCCGCACCGTGACGAGCATGGTCGAACGGCGGCACTGATCACCGACATTGTCGAGTGCGCGCTCGGCGTTCGATCCCGATTCTCTGAACCCTCTGCTCTGGAAGTTGAGGACACCTATGCAGCGCCCATCTATGCGCCATTTCCAATGGTTTTGGTCCGCGGTGCAGGCGTTTATCTTTGGGACGAAAACCATACGCGCTATCTCGATATGCTGGGTGGGTACTCTGCCGTGTCGCTTGGTCACTCCAACCCCGAAGTAGTGTTTGCCCTTGTTGCGCAAGCTAAGACGCTTGCATTGACCTCGCGCGTTTATCGCAATGACAAGCTGCCACAGCTCCTTAAGCGGCTTGCGACGCTCGCCGGCCTCGATCAAGTTATTCCGACCAACACTGGACTAGAAGCCGTTGAAGCAGGCCTCAAAGCGGCGCGAAAATGGGGATATCAGGTTAAGAAAATTCCGGCCGAGCAGGCGGAAATCATCGCTTGCGAAGGCAACTTTCATGGCCGTTCGATTGCGATTGTTGCGATGTCCTCAGAGCAACAGTATCGGTCCGAATTTGGCCCGTTCCCGAATGGATTCAAGCAAATCCCGTTTGGGAGCGCCGAAGCGCTCGAACGGGCAATCACGCCTCGCACCGCGGCCTTCCTGGTCGAGCCGATTCAAGGCGAGGGCGGCATCTGCGTTCCGCCCGCTGGGTACCTCGCACGTTGCGCTGAAATTTGCCGACGCCACAACGTACTGCTAATTTGCGATGAAGTCCAAACAGGGCTCGGTCGCACCGGTGCAATGTTCGCGGTCGACCACGAATTCGTCAAACCGGATGGACTCATTCTTGGGAAGGCGCTCGGCGGTGGGCTGCTGCCGGTCTCGGCGTTTATCGCGTCTCGTGCTGTGATGTCGGTATTCCGCCCGGGTGATCATGGCAGCACGTTTGGGGGCAACCCACTCGCTGCGGCCGTTGCACTCGCGACCCTTGATATTCTCGAACGGGACGACATACCGAACAAAGCCAAGGCTGACGGCGAGTATTTCCGCACCCGATTGCGAGAAATTCGTAGTCCTCTGATCGTGGATATACGAGGGCAGGGGTTGCTCATTGGCGTAGAGATCAACCCAAAATTCACCACTGCCCGGGTGGTTTGCGAAGCGTTGCAGTGCTATGGCATCTTGAGCAAAGACACCCACGGAACAGTCATTCGTTTCGCGCCGCCTTTGATCATTTCCCGCGCTGAAATAGATTGGGCAGTTGATCGAATCGCGCGCGCCTTGACCGATCTTGAACGAAGCAATAAGCGCGCGGCGTGATGACCGATGGCTGACTAGCCCGGCGCGTCAGATCTTCAGGAGGCGTCGCGCGTTCCCTTCGAGAATCATGCTTTTCTGCGCGGCCGCCCAGGTGGGGTGATCGGTGACGATTTCGACCGGCCGCTCATAGGCGATTGGAAAGCAAAAATCGCTGCCCATCATCACGCGATCGGCCCCAACTAGATTGACCAGGTACTCGTGTGATTCCTGCGCGTAGCCCACGGTGTCGTAATAGAAGCGGCGCAGATAATCTTTCGGGCCATGCTTGGCAGTCTTCAAATCACCTCTCACGTCATAACCCCGCTGTAAGCGCCATACCAAGTACGGGAATGCGCCGCCCGCATGCGGCAAGCAAACGGTGAGCTTCGGAAAACGATCGAGAACGCCACCAAAAATAAAATGGGCCGCGGCGATGGCGGTCTCGAACGGATTGCCAAGAAGGTTGTGCAGATAGAATTTATCCAACCGCGCATGCCCAATCACCCCAACCGGATGCAAGAAGAGCGGCAGGCCAAGCGCTTCGATCCGCTCGAATATCGGCGTGAGCGAGGCGTCAGACAACTCAAGGTCGCGCACCTTCGTCGCGCAGTACACGCCCCGAATGCCCCGTAGCTGTACCGCGCGATCGAGCTCTTTCACAGCGAGATCAGGCGCATGCCAGGGGAGGGTGCACAAACCAAAGAGCCGATCGGGCTGCCGGCTGTTGGCATCGGCAAGGGCGTCGTTGACGGTTGCGGAGAGCTTATGCCCAAGTGCACGATCGGCCCATTCGACCATCGGCAGCGATAGTGACAGGACATGTACTTTGACGCCCTGACGGTCCATTGCCTCGATACGCGCATCGAGGTCGGTAAAGCGGCGCTCCAATGGCTGGGTAACGATGTCCCCAATCTTCAACATCAGACCTTTGCCATCCACCATTTTGGTTTCCGCACCGAGTGGCCCGCCTTCGTCGCGAATGATTCGCAGGTAAGACTCAGGATAGAAATGCGCGTGAATATCGATCGGGCTTGCAGCGTGGTCATGCGTCATGGGGCACTCTGCGGTCGTCGGGGAGGGGTGCACGCAAGGCGCGCACGCAAAGAATAGCATCTCAAGTACATCGGATGCCGCTCATTCCAGCTACGACCGAAAGAACCGTCTTACCGTCGGGACGGCGGGATCTGGCCCGTTACAAGCATTGATCCGCAGGGTCTGATTGCGGGGCGACCTCATGCCCGAGAACGCGTTCGCGAAGATGGATCAGATGGGGGTCATCCACACCGTGCTGACGTAGCCCATCGATGGTGTGAAGAAAATACTCGCGTGACGAGCCCAGGCTGCCAATACCTGTAGCAAGCGCTTGCACGGTCTGATCGATCGTCAAGCGCCCCGCGTAGTTCGAATGTTTGCGATTGATGATGAATGCGACGGCCTTGACGTCTTCCCCGCCTACGCGGACCGTTATCCATCGTGGCGTGTAGGCGGCAGCAAGCATTTCGCGACGCCACAACAGACGCAGCTCTTCACGGACGACCGACCGCTCAATGCGAAACCCAACACCACGGCAGCAACCACCGCGATCCAAACCGAGCACAAGACCAGGGCGCTCCGGTAAACCGCGGCCGGTACGCGACCAGAGGCAAAAGCGCCGATGGTAGCCGTGTAGCGTCGCAGCTTCCCGATCGATGAAATGAAGGAGTGGGTTCCAGATCAGCGAACCGTATCCAAATACCCACGGATCGCCGGGACCAAAGGTGGCAAGCATTGCGTCGACCGACGCATCGAGCTCAGCGTCCGTGAGTACCCGATGGTTTTGGCCTGATGAGTGCCAGAGGTCTCGCATCAGGCCGTTCTGCAAAGATTCGCGGGTAAGGACCATTGTCGATCTGCGATGGAATGCCCATGTTATCGGCCGTGTCTGACCTTCTCAACAGTCTCTCCGACGGGTGGATTCGCGAAATGGTTGACATTTGTTGGCGACGCATGCGGAAATCCAGCGTGGCCTCCCAAAATTGTCGCCGAACGACGCGTAGCCAGTGAGACGATTCTTCAGGAATGCAGCGACAGGGCGTGCCCAAGCGATCGGTCGAACCATCATGCCTTTGCGCGTCGCGCTCGCGTTCCTCCTTGTTGCCGGACAGGCATGCGGTCAGACGCAAGCCCTTGATGAGCAGGAGGAGCGATGGATTATTGAGGCGGCGTCCGATTTCAATCGTCTGCTGCCGCGGCAGGTCGATGCAGAGACGCGTCTTGATGCCATTACCGCCGGGCCGGGGCGACGCTTGAACTATCAATTCACGCTGCTGGATCAAACCCGATCAGGCATTGATATCGAGTCGTTCAATGCGGGCATTCAACCGCTGCTGCGTGATTCCATCTGCCGCGACGACGGTTCGCGGCAGCTGCTCAATGACAGCGTGACGCTCTCGTACGACTACCGGGGAGCGACGGCAAATTCGTCTCGATGATCGAGTTTCTCCCGCAGGCCTGTCGTTAAGGAATCACCGAACAAGGGGGTTCGTTGGGGATGAAGAGGCCCCAACCCCTCCATTGCCCCCTCGTAACTCCCTGAATATTTGAGCACGCTGATGACGCGGAATAGCTTAATCAGCGTTTCCCTAACGGACTAAGCGGCGCGTGCCGTCGTCGACGCCGGTGATCGGAAGCTCGCGAGCAATTCAGCCTCTTTCTTGTTCGCTGCCATGAGGTGGCGCAGTTTCACATGACCAAATCCGCGAATCATTTCCGGAATAGCGGCGATTTGCACCGCCATCGCGTGATTGTCGCGATCCAGCCGTCCGAGTACTTCAGCGATGTTTGTGGCATAACGATGGATCAATGCCCGTTCGGTCCGTCGTTCTTCGCTCCGACCGAACACATCGAGCGCGGTGCCGCGCAGGAACTTCAATTTTGCGAGGAGTCCGAAGGCACTCAACATCCAGGGTCCATAGACCGATTTTTTCGCGATACCGGTCACCGAATCGGGCTTGTTGAAAATAGGCGGGGCAAGATGAAATTTCAGCTTGATGTCACCCTCAAACGCAGCGTCGAGCTTTTGCTTGAATTCGCCGGTCGAGTAGAGCCGTGCGACCTCATACTCGTCCTTGTAAGCCATTAGTTTGAAGTAGTAGCGCGCGACCGCTTCCGTCAACTTGGTGGTGCCGGCCGCTTTCGCGGCTTCGGCGGCACGCACCTGTTCGACGAGCGTTCGATACTGGTCGGCGTATCTGGCGTCCTGGTATGCGGTGAGGAATTGGATACGTCGGCTGATCGATTCATCCAGCGTGCGGGACGGAGCGAAGCTGATCGGCACCACCGTTGCAGGCGTTGCGGACCGTTCAACGCGGGGCGTATCGATGGCCGCGTGTCGTCCCCAGATGAAGGCCTTCTTGTTCTGCTCGACCGCGACCGCGTTCAATTCTATGGCCCGCTCGATGGCGCCGGCGGAGATTGGGATCATCCCTTTTTGGTAGGCGTAGCCCAGCATGAACAGATTGGTCGCGATCGAATCGCCCATCAGTGCAGTGGCCAGCCGTGTTGCATCGACAAACCAAGCGCGATCGGCGCCGGCGGCTTCTGCGAGGGACGATTGCATCCGATCAAGCGGGAAGTGGAAGTCGGGCTTGTGGGTGAACTCGGCGGTCGGCACGTTTGCGCTGTTGGCGACGATACGGGTGCGCCCGGACGTAATCTTGCTTAACGCCTCCGGACTGCACGCCACGACGATATCGCAACCCACCATGGTATCGGCGCGTCCGGCGCCGATTCTTGCGCCATGCAACTGGTCGGGCGAATTCGCGATGCGAATATGCGAGAGCACCGCGCCGTTCTTTTGGGCCAGGCCGGCCATATCGAGCACCGTGACGCCTTTCCCTTCCAGATGTGCGGCGACACCGAGTAGCTGCCCGATGGTCACAACACCTGTTCCACCGATACCGGTCACCAAAATGCCATACGGCTCGGCGATCGCCGGTAACGCTGGATCAACGAGTGCGGCAAAATCATCGCCCGTTCCGGCTTGCGCCTTGCCGCGTCGCGGCCTGCCACCTTCAACCGTGACGAAGCTTGGGCAAAACCCCTTCACGCATGAGAAGTCCTTGTTGCAGGAGGACTGATTGATCGTGCGTTTGCGCCCGAACTCGGTTTCCAGGGGCTCGACGGACACGCAGTTCGATGCCTCGCCGCAATCGCCGCAACCTTCACAGACAGCCTCGTTGATAAAAATACGTTGGCTCGGATCGGGAAACGTTCCGCGCTTGCGACGCCGGCGCTTCTCCGCGGCGCAGGTCTGGTCATAGATCAGTACCGAGACACCCGGATAGTCGCGCAACTCGCGCTGCACACGGTCGAGTTCGTCACGGTGGAAGACCGGTGTGCCGGGGGCCAGATCGGTAATCGCGTTGTAGTTATCCGGATAGTCGGTCACCACCACGATTTTATTAACGCCTTCGGCGGCGACCTGGCGACTGATCATTGCCGGCGTGAGCGGGCCATCATGGGCCTGCCCACCGGTCATCGCCACTGCGTCGTTGAACAAAATCTTGTAGGTAATCGGCGCCTTCGCCGCTACCGCGAAGCGAATCGCCAATAACCCGGAATGAAAATACGTGCCATCGCCCAGATTGGCGAACACATGTTTGGTTTCGCTGAACGGAAATTGACCGCACCACGCAGCGCCTTCGCCGCCCATATGGCTGAATGTTGCGGTATTGCGGTCCGGCATCCATTGCGCCATGTAATGGCAACCGATTCCGGCCAGTGCGCGGCTCCCTTCCGGAACGCGCGTCGAACTGTTGTGCGGACAACCAGAGCAGAAATAGGGAATGCGTGAAATAGGGATGACCTGGCCTTGCTTCTTGAGCGCGGCCTCCTTGGCTTCCATGAACGCCATGCGCGCTTTGATGCGATCGGACGTATGGAACCGTGCGATGCGCTCGGCGATGACACGCGCGACCATGACGGCGGTAAATTCGCCGGTCGTCGGCAACAGCATGTTGGATTGCGGTACATCCCATTCGCCATGCGAGTCGAACTTGCCGACGATGCGGGGCCGCGCGCGATCGGGCAGGTTGTAGAGCTGTTCTTTCAGCTGGTACTCGACCAGTTGGCGTTTTTCCTCGATAACGACCACTTCTTCCAGGCCCTTGCAAAACTCGGCAATGCGGGCGGGCTCGAGCGGCCAAGGCATGCCGACCTTGAAGAGTCGAATGCCGATCTTGCTTGCCTCCGCTTCATCGATGCCCAAATCGTCAAGCGCTTGACGCACATCGTTGTAGGCCTTGCCGGTGGTGACGATGCCAAGGCGCGCATTGGGCGTCGGCCAGACCGCCTGATCTAAGCCGTTAGCCCGGGCATAGGCCATCACCGCAAAGAGCTTCTGATGATAGAGGCGCTGTTCCTGCTCGACGAAACCGAGGAACTCGGGCCATCTGATACTGAGGCCGGCGGGCGGTATGCTGAAGTCAGTCGGTATGACGATCTTCACGCGGTCCGGATCGATTTCGACGACGGCCGATCCTTCGACGACGTCGGTGACGCATTTGAAGCCCACCCAGCACCCGGAGTACCGGCTCATCGCAAATCCATGCAAGCCGAAGTCGATGTATTCCTGGACGTTCGATGGCGACAGGACCGGAATGCCCACCGCTTTGAAAATGAAATCCGACTGGGCGGCCTGCGTGGAAGACTTCGCACCGTGATCATCGCCGGCGAGGCAAAGCACACCGCCGTGCTTGGAGGTGCCGGCGGCGTTGCCATGTCGAAATACATCTCCGCAGCGATCGACCCCCGGCCCTTTGCCGTACCAGATACCGAACACACCGTCGTATTTCGCGCCCTCAAACAGATTGACCTGCTGCGTTCCCCAAATCGCGGTGGCGGCCAAGTCTTCGTTCACGCCAGATTGAAATTTGATGTGGTGCTTCTCGAGATGAGCTTTCGCTCGATTGAGCGATTGATCGTATCCGCCCAATGGTGAGCCGCGGTATCCGGAGATGTAGCAGGCGGTATTGAGGCCGGCCGCCTGATCGCGCTCACGTTGCAACATCGGCAGTCGAATCAGTGCCTGCGTGCCCGTCAGATACACGCGCCCTCGTTCCAACGTGTACTTGTCGTCGAGGGAGACGCTGGCAAGCGATTTGGCAGAGACGGGTGCATTCATTGAACCGAGGCTCCTAGCGGGTGGGATGCGCGACGCTGATTGGGGTACCGATGAACTCAGCGTCCGAGCGCCTACCAAGTACGTTGGCTTCTACACGTTGCGGGCAATGGGTTGATTCTATCTCCACTCGCCCGGGCTGAAGCCAGATGGCTTCGCCAATTTGGAGCGGCCGCATTGCTTGCGCGTCGGTTTTCTCATCGGCTGGCGTGTTACATGTGCGATCGGGCGAGCGCGCCCAGGTCAATCCATACTGCGATGGGGCTTCGTGAGCCATTCACGCATCGCGAGATTGACGATTGCCGGTTGTTCGAGCGTGCAGAGATGTCCGCAACGTTCGATGATCTTCAGATGGGCGCCATGGATGCGCGCCGCCATTTCCTCATGCAAGTCGATAGGCGTCAGTACATCTTCGCGTCCACACAGAATGAGTGTCGGGCAGGAAATTCCGGCCAGATCGGGAATGCTATCCATGCGGTGCATGACCGCATGCTCCTGGCGAATAAATGCCGGACCACCGATCTCCTTCGCCATGCGTTTGACGGTGTCAATGAGCAGGTTGTCCCGTTGCCGATCAGCATGGACTAAGAGCGGCAGGAGAGCGGCGCTGACGCCGATGAATCGGCGATGCTTGGCCAACTCAATCAGCTGCAGGCGTCGTTCGAACTGAGCTGGCGTATCCGCCCGGGCGCTCGTGCTAATCACGCCGAGTTGCATGATGCGTTCGGGCGCGCGGCGCCAGAGTTCGAATGCGACGTAGCCCCCCATCGAGAGTCCGGCCAAGGCGAACTGCTCAAACGGTACGGAGGCAAGGATGTCGGATGCGATGCCTGCCATGCTGTCAGAACGCGTTGTATCGGCGATCCAAGAATCCGCAATGTCGCCAAGCCCTGTCACTTGATGTTGCCAAAGCGTCTCGTTGCACAACAGACCGGGGATCAACACAAGCGGCGTCTTCGATGCGCTTCTGGGCATCATGCCGTCGCGTCGCGGTCGGAATTACGTTGTCGCATCAACGGTTTGATGGCGAAGTGTGCTGACATGCTGTCGATCGAAATCGAGGACTGTGGGTTGATCTTAGTGGTTGAGACGGCGTGCGGCGGCCCCGTCCCGCGGAAATCGTCTCGGGTGGTCGGTCCGGATTCAAGATTCTATTCTTTGGTTTGACAAGTGAAGCAAAGGCCCTAATAATTAAGAGTTTCGCCAACCGGAGGGGTTCCCGAGCGGTCAAAGGGATCAGACTGTAAATCTGACGGCTCTGCCTTCGAAGGTTCGAATCCTTCCCCCTCCACCACGCCCTGGTGATCATTACGCGTAGGTGGTCATCGATGCGGGGTGCAAAATGAGGCAAATGAAAGGCGAAGCGAGCAGCAGGCGAGTCGAGGTAAGCGGGTGTAGCTCAATGGTAGAGCAGAAGCCTTCCAAGCTTACGACGAGGGTTCGATTCCCTTCACCCGCTCCAGTGCTGGCGATACAGTCGGATCAATGCGAGGCGAACACAAATTGCGCCGATGTAGCTCAGTGGTAGAGCACTCCCTTGGTAAGGGAGAGGTCACGCGTTCAATCCGCGTCATCGGCACCAGGCATTAGCGGCATCAATGAAGTCCAGAAAATCGGGCAGTCAAGAAATTTAGCGGCAGCGATATTTCCCATTCCATCTTGCAAGAGGCAACGTAACCATGGCAAAGACGAAATTTGAGCGGACCAAGCCGCATGTGAACGTGGGGACGATTGGTCACGTGGACCATGGTAAGACGACGCTGACGGCGGCGATGACGCATATCTTGGCGAAGAAATATGGTGGGGAGGCCAAGAACTACGACCAGAT
>SHXR01000030.1 GCA_009693235.1 Betaproteobacteria bacterium
CGACCCAAAGACACACGCCATCGCCTCAATCGCGCTCGACCAATCGGCACTCAGCCACCGCACAATCGGTCCCGGTTACACTGCCGGTCCAATCAACCATCGACTTCCCGCTCGACTCGTTCAGGATCAAACCTGAATTGGAAACGACTGCCGTGGAGAGCTGCGGGCGAGCCGGCGCGTACAATTCCATGCGCGTCTTGGTTGACGCTATGTTAGAGAGGACTGAAATGTTGCGAGCTCGTATGTTGGGCGCATGCCTGCTGCTTTGGGCGTCTGCGCTCAACGCGCAGTCGATCACCATCGGATTGGGCGCGGATGTGACTTCGATCGATCCGCATTTTCATCTCCTCACACCCAATGCCAATGTCGCCGAGCATGTATTCGAGACGCTCATATCGAAAGATGAGCGGCAGCGAATGAAGCCAGGTTTTGCGCTGTCGTGGACGCCGATCGATGCCACCACTTGGGAATTCAAGCTGCGACCGGGCGTCAAGTTCCATGATGGGTCACCATTTTCCGCCGAGGATGTGGTGTTCTCGATGGAGCGACCTGCGAGTATCAAAAATTCGCCCGGGCCCTATACGATCTATACGCGGGGGATTGCCGGCATGACGATCGTCGATCCCCTCACCTTGCGGATCAAAACCGCGACGGCGTATCCGTTGCTGGCGGTTGAAATGGGCGCCATCGCGATTGTTTCGAAAAAGCAGGCGGCTGGCGCCGGTCCGGAAGACTTTAATTCCGGCAAGGCAACGATCGGTACCGGGCCCTTCAGATTCCTGCGCTGGTCGAAAGGCGACCGGATTGAATTGGTCCGTAACAGCGACTATTGGGGCGGCGCAGTGCCGTGGGAGAAGGTGACACTGCGGGTCGTGCCCAATGATCCGGCCCGAGTGGCGTCACTGCTTGCAGGCGACGTGCAGGCCATCGAGAATGTGCCGACGGCTGATTATGCAAAGATCGCGGCCAATGTGAATCTCACGACGCATCGCATCGTCTCTAACCGTCTGATCTATTTGCATGTGGATTCCAATCGGGACAAGACGCCCTTCGTGACCGAGAAGGCTGGCAAGCCGCTCGATCGCAATCCATTGAAGGACGTGCGGGTGCGCCAGGCGATTTCCAAGGCGATCAACCGGCCGGTGCTTGCTGAACGTCTCATGGAGGGCTTGGCGATTCCGACCGGCCAATTGATGCCGGAGGGATTTTTCGGACACGACCCGAGCATCAAGGCTGAGGCATTCGATGCGGACGGCGCGCGTAAGCTGCTGGCGCAAGCTGGTTATCCGGATGGCTTCAGGCTCACCATCCACGGCCCGAACGATCGATATGTGAATGACGAGCAGATTTGCCAGGCGCTCGCGCAAATGCTGAGTCGCATCGGCATCGCGACCAAAGTGGAGACGATGCCCGCCTCGGTGTATTTTTCGCGTGCCAACAAACTCGAGTTCAGTTTGATGCTGGTGGGCTGGGGCTCGGATACCGGCGAGGCCTCATCGCCCCTGAAAGCGCTCCTCGCCACGTTTGACCGAGACAAGGGCATGGGCACCGCCAATCGCGGTCGCTATTCGAGCGGACCAATGGACCGCGCGCTTGCCGAGGCGTTGCGCACCGTCGATGATCCGAAGCGGGAGCACCTGCTGCAGGAGGCCACCGCCATCGCGATGCGTGAGCTTGGCATTATTCCTATTCATCATCAGGTGAACGTGTGGGCAACGCGGAAAGGCTTTAGTTACTTGCCCCGCACCGACGAGCGCACCTACGCGATCGGTTTTCGTATGTAGTAGTCGTTGTTTTCAGGTAGCACGCACGCCCTTAGCGAAGTTTCATATGATGCGCGAAGGTGTATTCATCGGTCCGGCCCGCATAGCCAATTGATCGCTTCATCGCCCACGCAGCGAGCTGATGGTGCAGCGGAATGACCGCATAATCGTTGATCGCAAGCTGCATCGCTTCGCGCGCGAGTGCTTCCCGTTTGCGGTCATCGGTGAGCGCAAAGCCTTGCTCCAACAGCGCGTCGACTTTGGCATTGCTATAGCGCGACCAGTTCCACGTGCCAAAACCTTTTTCCGGGGCGACTGTGCCGGCAAGTGAACGGAGCGCCAGGTCGCCTGAAAAGGACCCCCAACCCAACATCGCAAATGAAAATTCCTGGTTGCGCGCGCGGGTGAGATAGACATTGATCGGCATGGTATCGACGCGCGTCTTGATACCGATCCGTGCGAGCATCTGGGCGACGGCCTGCGCGATCTGGTCATCGTTGACATAGCGATTGTTAGGCGCACTGACGGTCATGGCGAATCCTTGTGGATAGCCTGCGTCAGCGAGCAGCTTTTTCGCGCCGTCTAGATCAAAGACTTCCGGGCGCAGCGCTTCGACATGCCCAAACACCGGCGGCGAGACGAGGTTAGCGGCCGGAATGGCGGCCTTCTCCATGACGCGATCGACGATCGCCTGGCGATTGAGCGCCTTTGAAATGGCTTGTCGCACGCGAATGTCTTTCAACGGATTGGACGCGAGACGTTTGCCGGCAAGATCGCTGATCTGTGGCGATGCATCGCGGCTTTGGTCGAGATGGAAGAAGATCGTTCGCCAGGACACCTTCTGGGTGACCTCTAACTTGTCGTTGGTGCGAAGTTTTGCGAGATCGGCGGTCGGCACGTTTTCGATGACATCCACATCACCGGCCAGCAACGCCGCGGTGCGCGTCGGGTCGTTGGGCATGATGCGCAGGCTCACGCGTTCAAACGCCGGCTTGCCTCCCCAGTACTGATCATTGCGGACCAATTCAACGCGATCGCCGCGGGCGAAGCGCACGAACCGATAAGGGCCGGTGCCAATCGCCGCTTTGCCGGCATCGAAATCGGCGCTGGTCGCACCGGCTAATTTGGCGGGAATGATGAAAACTGAATGCAGATCATAGGGAACCATCGCATAGGGTGTGGCCGTCTTCACGCGGACCGTGTAGGGATCGATCATTTCTTTTGCGACGATGCGCTGCACAAATAAGGCGAATTGGCTGCCGGCAAGCTTGGTGGGTCGCTCCAGCGAGGCGATCACATCGGCGGCCGTGAAGTCCGCCCCGTCATGAAACTTCACATTCTTCCGGAGCTTGAACTCCCAAGTGAGTGGATCGACCGCACGCCACGATTCCGCCAGACCGGGGAGCACGCGGGTGTGCTCATCCACATGGGCCAGCGCATCGAAAACATGCCAGCTCACATTGTTGTTTGGCGTGATGTTGATGGAATGCGGATCGATCGAAGTGATGTCTGCTGCCATGCCGATGCGCAGCTCTTGCGCGAAGCCTTCCTGAGAAAAGAGGACAAGGGCGATGCAAGCAAGCGCATGAATCGATTTCATCAACATGGGAGGCATCCGGTGGGCGCAAGGGGCCATTATAGGAGGGCGGGAATCGCCCGCTCCTGCATTGATCTTCTCAAGCATCCGGAATGGATGGCGACCTCATGCGGTGAGCGAATTTGGTACCCTCTTGGGAAGCCGCCAAGGTCCTACAGTAATTTTTCCGGAAATTTCGCCATGTCCATCAGTCCAATCACTGAAATTATCGAAGAGCTCCGCGCCGGCCGCATCGTCGTGCTGGTGGATGATGAAGACCGCGAGAATGAAGGCGATCTGGTGTTCGCGGCGGATTTCGTTACCCCCGAGAAGATCAATTTCATGGCAAAGCATGCCCGCGGGCTCGTTTGCCTCACCTTGACCGAACAGCGTTGCCGGCATTTGAATCTGCCGCTGATGGCGCGCGATAATCGCTCGCCGATGGGCACCAATTTCACTGTTTCGATCGAGGCAGCCACTGGTGTGACGACCGGCATTTCCGCGCAAGACCGCGCGCGCACGGTGCAGGTGGCCGTGGCCAAGGAATCGAAGCCTGAAGACATCATTCAGCCCGGCCATATTTTTCCCGTCATGGCGCAGGCAGGCGGCGTGCTGGTCCGTGCCGGGCATACCGAAGCGGGTTGCGATCTCGCGCACATGGCTGGGCTCACGCCATCATCGGTAATCTGCGAGATCCTGAAAGAAGATGGCACGATGGCGCGGCTGCCCGATCTCCTGGAGTTCTGCAAATTTCACAATATTAAATTGGGGACGATTGCCGACCTCATCCACTTCCGCAGCCAAAATGAGAGCCTTATCAGGCGTGTGACCGAGCGAACGATCGACACGGCGCATGGGCCTTTCCGTCTCATTGCCTATTTGGAACGGCCCACCAATGCGACCCATATGGTGCTGGTGCGCGGTGACATCGATCCGGATCATGACACCTTGGTGCGGGTGCATGAGCCCTTGTCGCTGCTCGATTTGATCGATGGCGGCCAAGGCACGCATTCATGGAGCATCCCCGAGTCGATGCGCCATGTTGCTGAGGCTGGAAACGGCGTCATCGTCCTTCTCAACTGCGCGCAAACATCGGCGGAGTTGATCGAGCGGGTGTCGACCAATGAGAAGCCGAAATCGGTGGGCGCCAGCCGCAGCCTGCTCACTTACGGTATCGGCATGCAGATCCTGCGCGATTTGAAGGTCGGTCGTATGCGTCTCATGTCCAATCCCCGCAAGATGCCAAGCATCGCCGGTTGGGGTTTGGAAGTGACCGGTTATATTCGCCCCGAACGACAACAAAACGCATAGCAAATCTGTGCACGAGGTCCTGTGGATTTTTCGTTTTCGCCGAAAGTGAAGGAACTGCAGGCGCGTCTCACGCAGTTTATGGATGCGCATATCTATCCCAACGAAGAGCGTTATTGGGACGAGATCGAGACCGGCGATCGCTGGCAACCAAGCCGGGCGATCGAGAAATTGAAACCACTCGCCCGGGCAGCGGGCTTGTGGAATCTGTTTCTGCCCGACCGGCAGCATGGCGCGGGGCTTAGTAATCTCGAATACGCGCCGCTTGCCGAGACCATGGGCAAGGTGCATTGGAGTTCCGAGGTCTTCAATTGCTCGGCCCCCGATACCGGCAACATGGAGACGCTTGCGCTGTTTGCCGATGCGGCGCAGAAAAAGCAGTGGCTGGAACCACTTTTGGCCGGTGAGATCCGGTCCTGTTTTTCGATGACCGAGCCCGCCGTCGCGTCATCCGATGCAACGAATATTGAAGCGGTGATCCGCCGGGACGGCGATCACTACATCATCAACGCGCACAAGTGGTTTTCCTCCGGTGCCGGGCATCCCCATTGCAAGCTCATCATCTTCATGGGCAAGACCGATCCCAACGGCACCGATCGTCACCGGCAGCAGAGCATGATTCTCGTGCCGATCGAAACGCCGGGTGTCAGGGTGGTCCGCCAGTTGCATGTTTTCGGCTACGACGACGCGCCGCACGGTCATTCGGAGATCATTTTCGAGAATGTTCGGGTGCCCGCTGCCAATATTTTGCTCGGTGAAGGCCGCGGCTTTGAAATTGCCCAAGGCCGTCTTGGCCCGGGACGCATCCACCACTGTATGCGGGCCATCGGCCTTGCTGAACGCGCGCTGGAAATGATGTGCAAGCGCACCGCCAGCCGGGTGGCATTCGGGCGCAGGATCGCCGAACAGACTGTCACGCTGGAGCGGATCGCCGAATCACGCATCATGATCGACCAGGCGCGGCTGCTTACATTGCGTGCTGCCTGGATGATGGATACGGTTGGCAACAAGCAGGCGCGGACCGAGATTGCAATGATCAAGGTGGCTGCACCAAAAATGGCATGCCAGGTGATCGATTGGGCGATTCAGGCGTTCGGTGGCGGCGGCGTGTCGCAAGCCTTTCCGCTTGCCTACATGTATGCCCGGGCGCGCGTCTTGCGCATTGTCGATGGTCCCGATGAAGTCCATCGCAATCAGATCGGCAAGCTGGAAGTGGCCAAGCACACGCCGATCCCTCCGCGTCGTGCTTAGTCAGCGTTTCATTAGACTTAGATATTGACGAGCGATCCGGGCGCTTGGCCCGCACGGCGGGGGGCGAACCCGATACAATGCGGGCTCGTTTTACGTGGGGACTACTCCCTGCTTGCATGCTTCGTCCCGATTGCCACTTGGCACGCGCGGCGGTCCAACGGGCTTTCCTCGCATGATTGAACTCAAGACAGAATTGCATGGCCGCGGAATACGGGTCGGTATCGTCCGGGCCCGCTTCAATGAAGCGATCGGCTTGGCCGAGCTGGGCGCGTGCCTCGTTCGTTTGGCCGAGCTGGGTGTGCAGGGCGATGACATCACCGTCGCATCGGTTCCCGGTGCCTTGGAGGTGCCGCTCGCCTTGCAGCGACTCGCCGCGACCGACCGGTTCGATGCGCTGATTGCATTAGGCGCGGTGATCCGGGGTGAAACCTATCACTTCGAGATCGTGTCGAACGAATCGGCGTCCGGAATCGCGCAGGTGCAGCTGGATGCCGGTCTGCCGATTGCCAACGGCATCTTGACGACCAACACCGACGAACAAGCGGAAGTGCGCGCCAAGGACAAGGGACGCGATTGCGCCGATGCGGCCATTGAAATGGCCAATCTGGTGCGAACCATTGCGCGGCCAGCGAAGTAGGGGTCGATGAAATCATCCCGCCGCCGGGCGCGTGAATACGCGTTGCAAGGGCTTTACCAATGGCAGCTCGCCGGCGGCACGTCGGCCGCGATCCAGGCACAGTTGGCCGAAGACAAGAATTTCGCGCAGGCCGATCGCGAGTATTTTGAGCAACTGCTGAAGGGGGCTATGGCCGTCGCCGCCGAGCTCGAAATCGTTATCACGCCCGCCTTGGATCGGCCGATTGCACAGCTCTCCCCAATTGAACGCGCCATTCTGATTCTGGCCGCCTTCGAGTTGCGTGATTTGTTGGCGATACCTTATCGCGTCGTCATCAACGAAGCCGTTGAGATTGCCAAGGATTTTGGCGGTACCGATGGCTTCAAATATGTGAATGGCGTCCTCGATCGGATCGCCCCGCTCCTCCGACCGCCCGAGCGACCGGGTGGTGGCGAACCATAAGGGATCGTGATGGCAGAGAGGCACAGCGCATGACCTCGGAATTCGATCTGATTCAACGCTACTTCACGCGCCAAGCGAAGAGTGTGGTGCTGGGAATCGGCGATGACTGTGCGCTGGTGCGACCGCCGGGAGGAATGGGCATGGCGATCACGACCGACATGCTTTGTGAGGGAACCCATTTTTTCGCCGATGTCGATCCGCAGAGCCTTGGTCACAAAACGCTCGCCGTCAATTTGTCCGATATTGCCGCGATGGGCGCCGATCCGCGTTGGGCGACGCTTGCCGTCGCGCTGCCTCGTATCGATGAAGCTTGGCTGGCCGAGTTCACCACCGGATTTTTTGCCTTGGCCGAGCGCTTCGGCGTCGAGCTCATCGGTGGTGATACGACGAAGGGACCCTTGACGCTCTCGTTGACGATGTTTGGCACCTATCCGCTCGGTCACGCATTACGCCGGGACGGCGCGGGCGTCGGCGATGACCTATGGGTGTCGGGAGAAACGGGTGGCGCCGCGCTTGCGGTCGCGCATCGGCATGGGCGGGTTCATCTCCCGGCACCGGCGTTGGCCTATTGCAATCGACGTCTTGACTGGCCCGAGCCCCGCGTCGAATTGGGGCGGGCGTTGCGCGACATCGCGACATCCGCCATCGATGTGTCAGATGGTTTAGTGGCCGATGCGCGGCACCTCTGCGAGCGTTCCAAAGTCGATGCGCGGATCAACATGGATCTTTTGCCGGTACCCACCGCCCTCCAAGCATCCGGCATCGACCGAGCGATCGTTTGCCAAGCGATCCTGGCCGGTGGCGACGACTACGAACTCGCGTTCACTGCGCCCGCCGCCGCCCGTTCAGACGTGCTTGTCGTAGCATCGCGAATCGGTCTCGTCCTGACTCGCATCGGCTCGATGGTTGCTGGGTCGGGATCGGTGCATGTGAGCGATATGCAAGGTTTGCCCATTCACCTCGCGGCCGGAGGATTCGATCATTTCCGGTGAGACGCACTGAGCATGGCGGCATCTCCCAAGGGCATGCGACCCGATATGGCATTCGTGCTCTCCCATCCGGCGCATTGGATTGCGTTGGGTGGCGGCTCAGGGCTCTCTCCCTACGCACCCGGTACGGTTGGCACACTGCTCGCGATACCGCTGCATGCCATCCTCAATTTATGGCTCGCGGCGGGCGTCGAGCTGGCGCTTGCCGGTGGACTGTTTCTGGTCGGTTGCTGGGCGTGTGCCAAGACCAGCGCCGACCTTGGCGTGGTCGATCACGGTGGCATCAACATCGATGAAATCGCGGCGTTTCTCGCAGTGCTTGCGATCGCGCCGCAGGGCTGGCTGTGGCAAGCCGTTGCGTTTGGCCTGTTTCGCTTCTTCGATATCGTGAAACCCCCACCGATTCGCTTCTTCGAGCGGTCGATACCGGGTGGGTTTGGTGTGATGTTCGATGATTTGCTGGCCGCCGGTTACACTCTTCTCATTCTAGTCATTGCCTACCGTGTGCTTGCATGACCACTGATACGATCGAAACCCTTGCCGAGGATATGGGTGCCCAACTGGTTACCCGTGGTTGGAAGCTCGTTACCGTTGAGTCTTGTACTGGGGGCTGGGTGGCGCAAGCGACGACCGCGATCGCCGGCAGTTCGGCATGGTTCGACCGCGGCTTCGTGACCTATTCGAACGAGGCAAAGCAGGAGTTGGTCGGTGTAACGCTCGCGACATTGGTGAGCCATGGTGCGGTGAGTGAAGCGACCGCGCGCGAAATGGCGACCGGTGGCTTGAGCCGCAGCAGCGGCGATATCGCGGTGTCGATCACCGGGGTTGCCGGGCCTACTGGCGGTACCCCGGCGAAACCGGTCGGGATGGTTTGCTTTGCCTGGGCAACTAAAAATGGCGTGGTATCGGCTACCCACCATTTCAAGGGTGATCGTGAGGGCGTGCGCTGGCGTGCGGTGGAATGTGCGATGCAAGGTGTGCGGGACGCAGCAGCGAAGATCGGCAGTATTGGTTGATTGGCGCAGTACAGTGTGGAGTGATGATCGATGGCATCGTTGATGAAATGCAGGCGGCGGCTTTGGCAGGTGCGATTGGCGTTGACCGGGCTTGTTTTTGCCATGTCCGCAAGTGGTCAGACGGAGCCGATCGACGCCGGACCCTATGTGCCGACACCGACCGTCATCGTGGCCGAGATGCTCAAACTCGCAGAGATCAAAGCGAACGACGTGGTGATCGATCTTGGCTCGGGCGACGGCCGGCTGGTCATCGCGGCGGCCAAGCAATTCGGCGCGCGCGGATGGGGTGTCGATTATCAGGAGAGCCTGGTGAAGCTTGCCAATGACAATGCGCAAAAAGAAGGGGTCGGTGAGCGCACCAAATTCATTCACGGTGATCTGTTCAAAGCGAGCCTTAAGGATGCCAACGTCATCACGCTGTATTTGATGCCGGCTACAGTGGTCAAACTGGTACCAAAATTTCTGGAAGAACTGCGTCCCGGCACGCGCATCGTCTCGCATGATTATCCGCTGGCGCCCTGGCAGCACGAGCGGGTCGCGAACTTCGATTTCGAAGAAAAGGTGAAGATCAGCGGTACCGCCCGCACGGTGCTTTATCGTTACATCATTCCGGCGAAAATCGACGGGGACTGGGTCGTGAACCTGCCCCAGGCCATCACACGGGGACCTGGCCGCTTCTCATTCAAACGGGATCCTGCCCTCAAGGTGCGGGGCGCGGCGGTCATCGGGGGACGATCGATCGCGTTGGACGACATCGAGGTCCGCGGTGAGGCGTTCAGCGCGCGGTTACAGGAATTAAAGCCAGGCGGCGAGCGCATCGCCTTCCGTGGTGTGATTGCAGGCGAGGTTATCACCGGCACAGCGGAAATTGCCGGCAAGCTGTCGCCATGGAGTGCGACCTTACGGCAGTAGCCGGTGGCCGCCGCTAAGGCGTGGGCCGGGCCGGCCGCCAACCGCCTATCGCAGGGCTAATCCTTGGCTTTCAGGAGTTTCCTGACGCCGCGCGACATCACGATCTTGCCCTCCCGCTCGTAGGCCTCGCGATTGCCTTCGATGTCCTCCAGGCGGTAAAGATAGTTCACCATCAATCCCGCTGACTGTTTCAGTCCGCGGGTCGAGCGATCAGCCAGCCAATTGATGCGTTCCAATTGGGCACCGTTGCCAAGATGGAAACGGGCCACCGGATCGATCGGCCGCGGCGTTTCGTCGTCCATTTCCTGCGCCAGATAACGTGCGCAAAGCGTCGTGAGGATGGGTTCTAGCCGTGCCGCCAAGAGATCATCGGTGGCGAAATCTCGCCCCAGCGCCGCCGCCAGTACAGCATGAGGATTGTTCGACCCGGCAAATTCGGTGAGGGTTTTCGGCTCGCAGGCCGAGAACAGGTCGGCGACCCGATCATGGAGCCGCCGGTCCAGCCATTTACGAAAGCCCGGAATCGGTGAGAGCGTCGCAAAGGTTCGTAATCTTGGGAAGTCGGTGATCAATTGCTCGGCCACCCGCTTGATCAGGAAGCCGCCGAATGAAACGCCACGCAAGCCATTTTGCGTACTCGAAATCGAATAGAAAATCGCCGCCGTTGCCTGACGGGGATCGGTCGCCGGCGCCGACTCGTCCAAGAGCACTTGGACGCTTGCGGCCATTTCCTGCACCAGCGCGACCTCGACGAAAACGAGCGGCTCATCGGGCATGCGCGGATGAAAAAACGCATAGCAGCGCCGATCGGCACTCATGCGCTTTCGAAGGTCGCCCCATGAGCGGATCTCATGCACCGCTTCATAGGTGATCAGTTTTTCCAGGAGCGAGGCCGGCGAATTCCAGGAAAGGCGCCTCAGCTCGAGATTGCCAAGATCGAACCAGCTGCCAAGCAGTCCGTACAGTTCGTCATCAAGGACTTCAAGTTCCGGACTCGCGCGCACGTAGCGGAGCACGTCGGCACGCAGATCAACCAGAAACTTGACCCCTCGGGAAGCAGATTAAATTGCTTGAGGATGCTCATACGCGGGCTGGAGAGCGTTTGCCGCAGATTGGTCTGCGCGTTTCGCCGGTCCGGGCCGCCCGCATCGAGATAGGCCCGAATAGCAGCCGCCACCCGTTCATCATCGACGCTGAATTCTGAGACGAGCATGTCGAGCAGATCCCGGCGTCCTTCGTCGTTCAGACCCGCATATAGCTCGGCAATCGCTTCAACGCGAGCCGGGCCGAGGCCTCACCGCTAATGTGATCTAAGCACTCCTGGAAGGTCGCACGCGCTAAGCGCCTTTGCCCGTGGCTGAGGGCGGCGGGCTCCGCCTTACTCGATCGGGACTGCAGCCAACCCCACAACTCGCGCATGCGCAAGAAGGGCGTGTTACGCCGCCCATTGGGTTCGGCTTCGCGGCTGACGGCAGTCATGGGTGGGATCGGATCCGCAGATCTGTGCAGGGGGCAACTAGGCGAGGTACACGGAATAGTCTAACCACGTTGTATTACAGAATCGAGTCTGGAAGACCGGCATCTGTCGGGTATTTCGCGATTGCGACGCGACGTCTCGGCGTGACGCCTGCTGGCTCATCCTATGAGCCAGCAGGCTCTTTACAGTAGCGCTCTGGGTGGCCGGCATGACGGGGTTTCCGGGTGTGATCGCACCCACCTCGGCCCGGCTTTGATCGATATGGGACAATGAAGGACACGCCATGCATATTGATAAGAATGTTGATGAAATCATGAACGAAAATAAGACCAAAGCGCTTACCGCAGCCCTGGCGCAGATTGAAAAGCAGTTCGGCAAGGGTTCGATCATGCGAATGAACTCTGAAGCCGTCACCGGTGTCCAGGTTGCTTCGACCGGCAGTGTTGGTCTCGACATCGCCCTTGGGGTGGGCGGTCTGCCGCGCGGCCGGGTGGTTGAAATCTACGGGCCGGAATCGTCCGGGAAGACGACGCTCACGATCTCGGTGATCGCACAGGTCCAGAAAATGGGCGGCACGGCAGCGTTCATCGATGCCGAGAATGCGCTCGACCCCCAGTACGCGGCCAAGCTGGGCGTCAACATCGATGAACTGCTGATTTCCCAGCCGGATACCGGCGAGCAGGCGCTCGAGATCGCCGACATGCTGGTGCGTTCGGGCTCGGTCGATGTCATCGTCATCGACTCGGTGGCCGCGCTTACCCCCAAGGCGGAAATCGAAGGGGAGATGGGCGAACCGCAAATGGGGCTGCAGGCACGCCTAATGTCGCAGGCGCTGCGCAAACTCACCGCCAATATCAAGCGTACCAATACCTTGGTAATCTTCATCAACCAGATCCGGATGAAGATCGGCGTGATGTTCGGCAATCCGGAAACGACCACGGGTGGCAATGCCCTCAAGTTCTACGCCTCGGTCCGGCTGGATATCCGGCGGATCGGCGCCATCAAACGGGGCGAAGAAGTGGTCGGCTCGGAAACGCGCGTGAAAGTTGTGAAGAACAAAGTGGCGCCGCCCTTCCGCGAGGCGATTTTCGACATCTTGTATGGCGAGGGAATTTCTCGGGAAGGCGAGTTGCTGGAGCTTGGCGTGAATCACGGCATCGTCGACAAGTCAGGCGCCTGGTATTCGTACAAGAAAGAGCGCATTGGTCAGGGCAAAGACAATGCGCGCGAATTCCTTCGTGAACACAAAGAAATGGCCGCCGAAATTGAAAGTAGGATCCGCGAGAAAGTCGGGGTAGCAGATCCTGTCCTGTTGGCAGCCAATGCCGCTGATGAAGCGAAGGATGACGACGCTTAACCGGCCTGGGATGCGCGATGGATGAGAGCGAAGGCCGTGCGAAGCGCAAGCGGCCGACGATGTCCTTGCATGCGCGCGCCTTGAAACTGTTGGCTGGTCGGGAGTATTCCCGTGCCGAGTTGGCGAAGAAGCTCGCCTTCCATGCTGATTCTCCGGAGGTACTGGAAGCGCTGCTTGACGACCTCGTGCGCCGCAATGTGTTGTCGGATGCGCGCTATGCCGATGCGCGGTCGAGGCAACTCGCCCGCAAGTTTGGTCCCACCTGCATTCAACATGAATTGCGTTCCAAGGGGCTCGATCAGGAAACCGTCGAGCGCTCGGTCGATGTCGCGAAGTTAGGTGCGCTGGAAAACGCCCGAGCGGTTTGGGGGAAGCGCTTTGGCGCCCCGCCAGCCGATGCGCTTGCGAAGGCCAAACAAATGCGTTTTTTGCAGATGCGCGGGTTCTCCTTCGATATCATTCGCGCTGTAGTGCCAAGAGTCGGCGCTGATCCGGACGATTGATCGGCTAGGGAGTAATGAAATTTCCAATCCGTTGACTGGCTGGGAAAGCGAGATGCGCGCGGCGTATCTTTACCGAGTGCTTGCTGATGTTGAGCAGGAGCCGCTGCGTGCCGGACTGTTCAGCAAGCTCGCGGGCGAAGCCGAACGTCAGGCAAAAATTTGGGCCAGCGGGGCCGTGCAGCGAGGCTTGCCCATACCAACCGCGTTTCGACCCGATCAGCGCACCGGGGTGGTCGCCCATCTGACGCGCCGATGGGGCCTCGCGCGATGCGCACCATCCTTGCCGCGATGAAGATTCGTGGTTTGTCCATCTACGGTCATGGTGTGTCTGGGCACCCCGCACCCACTTCCATCGAGGCGATGGCCTCCAGGCATCGCGGTGTCGGGTCCGGCGGCAATTTGCGCGCCGCGGTGTTTGGCGTCAATGACGGATTGGTTTCCAATCTGAGCCTGATCCTCGGTATCGCCGGCACCTCATCCTCTAACAGCATGGTCGTGCTGGCCGGGGTGGCAGGCATGCTGGCGGGCGCTTTTTCGATGGCGGCGGGCGAGTATGTCTCGGTGCGGTCGCAGCGTGAAATGTTCGAGTATCAGATCGGCCTGGAGCGGGAAGAACTCGCCACTTATCCCGCCGAAGAAGCCGAGGAATTGGCGCTTATCTACAGCGCACGCGGTATGACCGAGGAGGATGCGGCTCGCCTTGCCAAGGCGAGCATCGCCGATCCGGATCTTGCACTTGATATGCTCGCTCGTGAAGAGCTCGGCCTTAATCCCGACCAGCTTGGCTCGCCGATGGGTGCGGCGGTCTTCTCGTTGATCTCGTTTGCCGCCGGCGCCTTGGTGCCGTTGCTGCCATTTCTATTCTTGGCGGGCGATGGTGTGCTCGGCGTAAGTGTTGTCGTCACGGCCGTTGCGCTCTATGCGGTCGGTGCCTTGCTTAGCCTATTTATCGGTCGCAACGCCTGGCTTGGCGGCCTCCGCATGTTGGCGATCGGCGCCGCTGCCGGGGCGGCAACCTATACGATCGGTTCGCTCCTCGGTGTTTCCCTTGCTTAGGCGCAACCGTTGAGTCTCGTGCTGCATTCGCTGGCGGGCTTTCTTTTTCTGCACGTCGTCGCCTGGATGTTGAGCGAAGATCGCCGGCGCATCGCGTGGCGTACCGTATTGCCCGGTATGGCACTCACGATCGCCTTGGCGGTGGTATTTCTCAAGGTGCCTTTCATTGCCGATCTCTTTCGCGCGTTGAATGATGCGGTAGGGCGCTGGAACGAGCGACCGCGGCCGGTACGTCGTTCGTGTTCGGATTTCTGGGCGGTGGCGCGCTGCCGTTCGATGAAAAATATCCGGGCTCTAGCTTCGTGTTGGCCTTTCGGGCCTTACCGTTGGTGCTGGTGATCAGTGCCTTGTCGGCGTTGCTCTTCTACTGGCGAATATTGCCGATGGTGGTGCGCGGATTCGCATTGGTCCTGCAACGTGCCATGCGGATCGGCGGCGCCTGTGGCGTGGCTGCTGCCGCGAACGTGTTTGTCGGCATGGTGGAAGCGCCGCTAGTGGTGCGTCCATACATTGCGCGGATGAGCCGCAGTGAATTGTTCGTTCTCATGACAGGCGGCATGGCGACCATCGCCGGTACCGTCATGGTGCTTTATGCGAGCGTGCTCGCGAACGCGATTCCCGATGCCCTCTCGCATATTCTCATCGCATCGGTGGTGGCAACGCCCGCGGCGATCGTGGTGGCGGTACTGATGATCCCGCCCGCCGGGCCGTCGACGGCAGATCATGTTGATTTACCACAGGAAGCGCACTCGGCCATGGACGCGGTCACCCGCGGCACGCTGGATGGCGCGGTGCTGTTGATCAACATTGTCGCGATGTTGATCGTGTTGGTGGCGCTCGTGCACCTCGTCAATCAAGGCCTTAGACTGTTCCCGCCCATCGCCGGAACGGCGCTGACGCTTGAGCGCATGCTGGGCTGGCTGATGGCGCCGGTCGTGTGGTTGATGGGCATCCCTTGGTCCGAAGCGGTGACTGCGGGTGGCTTGATGGGAATAAAAACCGTCCTCAACGAATTCATCGCGTTCATGGAACTCGCCAAGCTCCCAGCGGGCGCGCTTTCGCCGCGCTCGACCTTGATGATGACCTACGCATTATGCGGCTTTGCCAATCTCGGTAGCCTTGGCATCATGATCGGTGGCTTGGCGAGCATGGCACCGGACAGACGCGCCGAGATCGTTTCGCTCGGCGCCAAAACCCTGGTTTCTGGCACGCTTGCCACGTTGATCGCCGGGGCGGTGGTCGGCATGCTGATGTAGCAGCGCGTGAGCGCGGGGGGGATCAATGGACGTTGATCGAGACGAAAATCAATTGGCTGCCTTCGTGGCAGGCGAGCTCTTGAACGTTCATACCAGTTGGAACATTGGCGCCTTTGGTGCAATTGCCGAGTTTCATCATCAGACGGCGCCAACGATCGAAACAATCGATCGTACGTCTTTTGCCACCGTGACCAGAGGAGGTGCGATGCGCATCGGGCTCGATGCGGAGGCACGGCCGGTGGCTTACGAGATGCTGAGCGCCCGTGCCGGACTATGGTTGCATGGCGCGGCAATCTGCTTGCCCGCATACCGCGCACGCATGGGCGCCCGGACCACGATCACCGAACTTGGCGTCGATGGCGACGCGATCAGGCCGCGCGATCGGGACGGTGTCTTGTTTGATTTGGGGCTTGGCCTGGAGACGCTTGATTTTTGCGTGCGCGCATCGGATGCCCGACTCGTGCAGTGTCTGCGCCTTCATGAAGGTAAGCCGCTGCTTGACCATGCAGGACTCATTGCGCTGCTGAAAGAAGCAAGTCCGCATCGCGTCGCCCAATCGCGCCTGGCGCGGATCGAAGTGTTCCAGCCAATCGGGCAAGCAGGCGGCGCATCACCGGAAGGTCCGCACACCCACTTGCTGCCCGAGTTGTTTCGCGTGCACCGCAGCCATGCATCGACGTTGCCGATTCCGGAGGGCTGGTTACCGTGTGTGAGTGTGTATCCGGCGAGCCCAGTACAAGATGATCATGGTCGTGTGCGGCCATTCGATCCGGTCGCATACCAGCGCTTCGGTGCATGGCTCACGCAGTTTGGCGAGCCCACGTATGTGGCTGCAAAGCAAGCGTTATTCGATAACGTCCGCGCCGGGCGGTTGCCGCGCGACGTGCCGCGTGCGACGACGCGCCTGACGCGCAATGCGCACCGTATCGCCGTGCGGCAGTTGGCGCATCTCGATGGATCATCGCCCGCGCTGGCCGCCTGGCAAGCGGCGCTTGAACCGGGCGAGCCGCGTCCGGCCAGCCATGCGCACTGATCCTAGAGCGGGTGCGATTGACGCTGCTAAACTGCACCCAATCATGTCGCGTCCGGAGTAGATCATGACGGCCATTGCATCCCCAACGCGCCTGCCGAAGGTCTTAAGCGAATCTGCGATCAAGCAGTTTCGACAGGAAGGTTATTACTTTCCGGTGCGTGCACTGTCTGCGGCGGACGCGCTCGCCTATCGGCGGCGCCTGGAAGAGCATGAAGCGCGCACCGGCAGCCCGCTTGCAGGCAGCATGCGGCACAAAGCGCATCTGCTGTTTACCTGGCTATGGGACCTGGTGCATGACCCGCGTATCCTCGATCCGATCGAAGATATTTACGGCCCCAACCTCTTTTGTTGGTCGACCAATTTTTTCATCAAAGAGGCCAATGATCCCTCCTTCGTTTCCTGGCATCAGGACGCGACCTACTGGGGCTTGTCGACGCCCGATGTCATTACCGCTTGGGTGGCGTTCAGTCCGGCCACCATCGAAGCCGGTGCGATGAAAGTTGCCCCGCGCACCCATCGCCAACAGCTCGCGCATCGCGATACCTTCAACGTACTCAATCTGCTCACCCGCGGGCAGGAAATCGCGGTGGATATCGATCAATCCCAGGCGGTCGACATGGTGGTGGCGCCAGGCGAAATGTCGCTCCATCATGTGCTGCTCTGTCACGGCTCGGAACCCAACCGATCGAACGACCGGCGCATCGGCTTTGCGATTCGCTATGTGCCTACCCATGTCCGGCAAATTTCCGGCGTCCGTGACAGTGCGACCCTGGTGCGCGGCACGGATACGTTCAATCACTTCGTTCATGAGGTCAAACCGGAAGCCGATCTCCATCCGGCCGCGGTGACGCGCCATGCGGAAATCACCGGACAACAGGCCAAGATTCTCTACCGTGGTACCGCGACCGAGAGTTTCGACCAAGTCGTGCGTCCATAGCGGTGCCCCGGCCGGCCACCAATCCTGGTCAGCCCGGCTCTGCAACCATCCCCTTCGCATTTGCACCCAGTTCGTTTTCAACGCAAAATCAATGACTCAGCAGCGAAGGCGAGGGTGCCCAAAGCGCCCGCCGACCGCTGTATCCACGGCTCGCGCCACCAGATGCATCGACCATGACATCCGCTGAAATCCGCTCGCAATTCCTGCAGTTTTTTGCTGATCGAGGTCACACCGTCGTGGCGTCGAGCCCATTGGTGCCGGGGAACGACCCGACGCTTCTCTTCACCAATTCCGGAATGGTCCAGTTCAAGGATGTTTTTCTTGGCAAGGAATCGCGCCCATTCACACGGGCCACCTCCTCGCAACGCAGCGTGCGGGCGGGCGGCAAACACAATGACCTCGAGAATGTGGGCTACACGGCGCGCCATCACACGTTCTTCGAAATGCTGGGGAATTTTTCGTTTGGTGACTATTTCAAGCCGGACGCGATCAAGTTTGCCTGGGAACTGCTGACCAAGACCTATGGCATCCCGAAAGAAAAATTATGGGCCACGGTCTATCAGGATGACGACGAGGCCTACGAAATCTGGATCAAGGAAATCGGCGTACCGGCCGATCGAGTGGTGCGGATTGGCGACAAGCCGGGCGCCGGCCGCTATCAAAGCGACAATTTCTGGCAGATGGCCGATACCGGGCCATGTGGTCCCTGTTCTGAGATTTTCTATGACCATGGTCCAGACGTGTCCGGTGGCCCACCCGGTTCACCTGAGGCCGATGGGGATCGCTATATCGAGATCTGGAATCTCGTCTTCATGCAGTACAGCCGTGACGAGAAAGGCGTACTCACGCCGCTCCCCAAGCCCTGCGTTGATACGGGCATGGGATTGGAACGGATCGCGGCGGTGCTGCAGCATGTGCACTCCAATTACGACATCGATCTCTTTCAGGATCTGATCAGGGCTGCGGCGCGTGAAACCCGCACCAACGACCTTACATCGAATTCACTGAAGGTGATTGCCGATCACATTCGCGCCTGTTCGTTCCTGGTGGTCGATGGCGTGATCCCCGGCAACGAAGGCCGCGGATACGTACTCAGGCGCATTATTCGCCGGGCCATCCGACACGGCTATCAGCTCGGACAGAAATTGCCGTTCTTTCACCGCATCGTGGCCGATCTCGTCCGCACGATGGGTGCGGCCTATCCGGAACTGAAAGCGGCTGAGGACCGTGTCACGCAGGTGCTCAAGGTCGAAGAGGAGCGCTTCGCCGAGACGCTTGAGCACGGCATGAAGGTGTTGGAATCGGCTTTGGCGCGCGGCGTCAAAGTGCTGGATGGCGAAACGGCTTTCCAGCTCTATGACACCTACGGATTTCCACTCGATCTGACGGCCGATATCGCGCGTGAACGAAGGATCGCGGTTGACCAGGCAGGTTTTGATGTCGCAATGGATCGCCAGCGCGACCAGGCGCGCGCGGCGGGTAAATTCAAGATGGCGGCCGGATTGTCGTATGCCGGTGTCACCACCACCTTTCATGGCTATGACAGCTTGTCCCATCAGGGTCGCGTCACGGGTTTGTACCGCGATGGGGCTCTGGTGGATCGATTGCGGGCTGGGGAGCCTGGCGTGGTCGTGCTCGATCACACGCCGTTTTATGCGGAATCAGGTGGTCAGGTGGGCGATCGTGGCGAGATTAGCGGCGAGGGAAAATGTCTGTTTCGGGTGGGCGATACCCAAAAGGTCCAAGCGGACGTCTTTGGCCATCATGGCGCGATCGTGAGCGGTGAACTCGCCATGGGAGATGTGGTCACGGCCAAAGTCGATGCGCCTTCGCGGGCCCGCTCAGCATGGAATCACTCCGCGACCCATTTGATGCATGCAGCGCTCAGAAAAGTGCTGGGCAATCATGTGCAGCAAAAAGGTTCGCTGGTGGACGCCCAGCGCACCCGTTTCGATTTTTCGCATCATGAACCGATGACGCCCGCTCAGCTGCGCGAAGTCGAGGCGCTCGTCAATCGCGAAATTCAGCGCAATGTGGTGGTGGCCGCGCGGGTCATGAAATACGATCAAGCCCTCAAGGCGGGCGCCATGGCGCTCTTTGGTGAAAAATATGGCGACGAGGTACGGGTTATCGGCATGGGCGAATTTTCGACCGAACTTTGTGGTGGCACGCATGTGACGCGTACCGGTGATATCGGCTTGTTCAAGATCGTCGCAGAAGGAGGCGTTGCCGCCGGAATCCGGCGCGTCGAAGCGGTCACCGGTGAAGGTGCGCTGCTCCATGTGCAGGCGCAGGAAGGGCGTTTGTCCGAAGCCGCTGCTGCCCTGCGATCGAACCCGCTCGAAGTGCTCGAGAAAATCCAGCAGATGCAAGATAGCGTACGGGCACTTGAAAAAGAGCTAGCGAAATTTAAATCCAAGATGGCATCTTCACAAGGCGATGATCTCGCTGCGATGGCGGTCAATGTGAAAGGCGTAATGGTGCTGGCTGCGTCGATGGAGGGTGCCGACGCGAAGACCTTGCGCGAAACCCTCGATAAATTGAAAGACAAACTGAAGTCCGCCGCGATCGTGCTGGCCGCCGTCGATGGCGAGAAAGTTAGTCTGGTTGCAGGCGTAACGGCTGATCAGACCGGCAAGGTGAAGGCGGGTGAATTGGTCAACCATGTTGCGACGCAAATCGGCGGCAAAGGGGGCGGGCGTGCCGACATGGCGCAAGCGGGCGGTACCATCCCTGCCAAGTTGACGGAGGCACTGGCCTCCGTCAAAGGATGGGTGGAGCAGCGCGTGTGATGAGACCCAACGGATTGGCGCGCATCCAACGCGGCGCCATCTTCACATGGCTGGCCGCTGCGGTGTTCATCGTTCTCGTGGTCCTGGCGGGCTATACATGGTTGATCATGACCTGGAGCTATTCGACCGGCGAGCGGGCGGGCTGGGTCCAAAAGCTGTCGAACAAAGGCTGGGTGTGCAAAACCTGGGAAGGCGAATTGTCCATCGTGGCTATGCCAGGCGCGCTGCCGGAGAAATTCCTATTCTCGGTCCAGAGCGATATGGTCGCCGAGCAAATCAATCGCAACATGGGCAAACGGGTCTCGTTGCACTATGAACAGAAGGTTGGGATCCCCACCAGTTGCTTCGGCGAAACACGCTATTTCGTTACTCACATTACGATAGTGGACCAGACCCTCGTTGCGCCCAGCGTGCCGGAGGCGGGCGCGCCCGATCCCGGCGTGAAAACCAAGCAACAGTGACCCCTACGCGTGAGAGTAAGGAATGCCCCAAACTTTGATTGGTGAAAAGAATGTGCTGGGCGGACAGTTGCTCGCATGCAGCTACGCGCCGGTAACCGGATATTTTCGGGATGGGTGCTGCTCCATTCATGACACCCAGAGCGTTGCGCATCTGGTCTGCGTGAAGGTGACCGCCGAATTTCTTGAATACTCAAAGCGTCGCGGCAATGACCTCAGTACGCCCCGTCCGGAACTGCGATTCAAAGGGCTGGTCCCTGGTGACAGGTGGTGCTTGCATGTGCTTCGCTGGGTAGAGGCCTATGAAGCCTCGATGGCGCCGCGCGTCATCCTTGAATCGACCCATGAGCAGGCATTGAAATACGTGGCACTCGATGCGCTGAAAGCACACGCACTCGACGTGCACTGACTGCCCGGCGAGCAAAAGGCTAGAAGCCGATCCGGACTTTCCGCGCACCGCGTGGTTCGGCCAGATCATCGATGAGAATTTCATCATGGCCGGCGAGTTTCGCATTGCCGAACGCGGCGACCAGCGCACGGCGCATTTCGCGCGGCGCGTAGCCGGCGAGCCGATCGAGCAAGACCGGTTCAAGCGCTGCTGGGAATTGCTTTCCCCATGCATGGGCATCCCGGATTTCGGTGTAAATGCTGGCGGCAATTCGCATGGCTCCGGCGTGATCCGGTACCTCGATTTCATAGACATTCATGCGATTGAGGATTGGCTCCGGGATGCGCGAAACGTCATTGGCAGTCGCGATCCACGTCACGCCTGATGCATCGACCGGAATGTCGACAAATTCGTCGATGAAACTACGGGCCGTATCGTGTTCAAGCAGTGCATAGAGCGAGCCAAGCGGATCGTACTGATGGTCGCCACCCGCCTTGTCAATTTCATCAACCATCATGAGGGGGTTGGCGTACTTGCCGTTCATCAGCGTTTCGAACACCTTGCCCGGCTTCGCGTTCTTCCATTGTAACGATGAACCGGAGAGGATCCAACCCGCCGTCATCGAACTCATCGAAACAAAACAAAATCCGGTGGCAAGCAGGTCAGCCAGTTTGCGACCGAAGTGGGTTTTACCGATACCTGGCACGCCAAGCAGCAGCATCGGTTGAATTTCCAGGGCGTCATTGGACGAGGTGCAAAGCGCCAGTTGTTTGCGGATATCGTCCAGCGCTTCATGGAAATTCGGTAGTTCGTCGTAGAGCGTATCCATCGCCGGGACGCCGGAGGGCTTGACAGTGAAGCGCGTGCCGCCCGCCTTGATCATCCGTTCATAGATCGACTTCAGTGCCTCATTGGCCGAGCTTGGCAGCTCAGCAAGGGCGTGTTCCACCGCGGCGACGTTGTACACATCCTTGAACCCCGCGATCGGCAGGGTGTGGGGCAGCGCGACTGCTGTGCTCATAGTGCCTCCATGCGAATTGCAGGATGACCGTACCACTTGCATCGGCCGCTCTCAAGGCTCGATAAAGACAAATAACGCTGTACATCCCGATTGGTTGCCATTGCTAAGGTCAAAAGCGACATATCTCCCGTGATTGCCGGCGTGTGGCACTCAGACAGGGATGCTGCTAGCGGCGGCGATCGCCGCGACGCGCTATCTTGGATTTGCCATCCAAGGGTGGATCGTGCTTAAATCGCGGCGGTAAGGAGTGTCGAAATGGCCCGTCTAAGCGGATCTACCCATCAGTTGTTTTATCGATTTCCGCCCGGAATGGCGGGGGGGATCGGCTAGCAATTGCCGCTTTGATCCAAAGAAACCGCCAGCGCCCGTAGCCTGGCGGTTTTTTTTCGCGCGCTGACAGTCCATGCGGCGCGCAGCGGTACTGCGGAGAGGGTCGGGGAACGTGGGCAAGGTATCTGCAATAATTAGGGGAAGCACCATGGCATCTATGCACGAGCCGCTTCAAGGCGTCGGACCGGTTGATCGCACTTCGCGAACCGATGATGAGCGCATTCAGGGCATCGTCCCGTTACCGCCGCCGGAACATCTGATCCGCTTCTTTCCGATCGAAGGCACGCCGGTCGAAACCCTGATCTCGGATACGCGCTCACGGTTGAAAGAAATCCTGCAGGGAAAATCCGACCGCCTGCTGGTGATCGTGGGCCCCTGTTCGATTCACGATCCGGCCGCCGCGATCGAATATGCCGGGCGGCTTGCGAGGGAGCGGGCGCGCTTGTCGGATGACCTCGAGATTGTTATGCGGGTGTATTTTGAGAAACCACGTACCACTGTCGGGTGGAAAGGGTTGATCAACGACCCCTACATGAACGAAAGCTTTCGCATCAATGAGGGGCTTCGCATCGCGCGGGATCTGTTGGTTCGCATCAACCGGGAAGGCGTGCCGGCCGGCTCCGAATTTCTCGACGTGATCTCGCCCCAGTACATCGGCGATCTGATCAGCTGGGGCGCGATCGGTGCGCGTACCACCGAGTCGCAGGTTCATCGTGAACTTGCCTCCGGGATTTCGGCGCCCATCGGCTTCAAGAACGGCACTGATGGCAACGTGCGAATCGCGATCGACGCGATCCTTGCGGCGCAGCGCCGGCATCATTTTCTATCGATTCACAAGAATGGCCAGGTAGCGATCGTGGAGACGCGCGGCAACGATGATTGCCATGTCATTTTGCGCGGCGGCAAGCATCCGAATTTCGATGCGGCGAGTGTTCAGGCCGTCGCCGATGAATTGGTGAAGGCGAAGGTTCGCCCGAAGATCATGATCGATTTCTCGCATGCCAATAGCCAGAAGGACTATCGCCGACAGGTAGAAGTGGGTACTGAGGTCGCGGGGCAGTTGGCGGCAGGTGACCAGCGGATATTCGGTGTCATGATTGAATCGCATTTGCAAGCAGGTCGACAAGACCATGTGCCGGGCCGGCCCCTCGCCTATGGCCAGAGCATCACCGATGGCTGCATCGGCTGGGAGGAAACGGTGCCGTTGCTCGATCGCTTGGCCGAGGCGGTGCGCAAACGTCGCGGCGGCTAGGCCGATCAACTGTTGGGGGGGGCGCAGTTCGGCGTAGTTGCACCGCCGTCCATACGGCCTACTCAGCGATTGCAGAAGACGTGCTCGCCATCGACGGCATAGCGCGAAAAGCGGCGGGCATTACAGGAGGGTGCGCCGGATTTGCGATGGGTGTGGCGGTGTGATTAGGCGAGCGTTGCCTGCAAGTTTGTCGTCAGGCGCATTGGGCTGGTATTAGTTTAAGGCTATGGCACAATACGCGGCTCGTTGATCCACAGCGACGGGTGCGCGCTGGCTTCGTGCTGGATCCAGTGCAGGTGCGTGTACGAAATAGATATTCGAATGATAGGCAAGCCGCATCGACGGATGCCGCCAAGGCGACTTGCCAAACGGGATTAACGCAAAAGGGGGAGACATGCAGATCAAGAACGGCAAAGATTTTTGGGCAGGCCTGATGTTCACCGTATTTGGGCTTGGGTTCATGATCGTTGCTATCAATAATTACAATATGGGAACGGCGGTGCGGATGGGGCCGGCGTACTTCCCGACGATGCTGGGAGGCCTATGCGCGCTGCTCGGCGCCTTTGTGTTGTTTCGGGCCTTCGTCTCGAAATTTCAAGCCGCCATCGCGTTTATGCCGTTTCGCTGGCTCCCATTCGTCGTGGGGATCGGACTCGGCCTGCTCGCCTACGCGATCAAGGGGCCGGCCGGCGGTGGGTTCTGGTACCAGATCGTCCTTGCCTGCTGCCTGATCGCGCTCACTGGGGCATTCGGTCCGCCCCACCTTTATGTGATTCTTTCCGCCGTGGTGGTGTTCGCGTTCGTACTGAAACCGCTTGGGCTTTACCTCTCGACGATCATCCTGATTATCATCAGTCGCGCGCAAGGTGAAGACTTCAAGTGGAGCGATGTTCCCAGGTCGATCGTGTTCGCGCTGGTGGCGCTCGCCATACACCTTGGCGTCTACAAGGCTCTGGCGGCGGCGATCGGCCTTGGGTGGGGAATGACGATCACCACGCTGGCATCGCTTTTTGCGACGATCATGATCGGTAAGCGCATGAAAGGGGTGGAGCTTGGCGCGTTGGCCGCCGTGCTTGGGATTTTCGCGATTTCCGCGTTCGTCTTCGGCCTGGGCTTGCCGTTCAATGTGTGCCCCGATGTGATGGACGATGTGTGCCGTAAAATCGGACTGGGGAAATAAGCCATGGAAGCACTAATCGCCAATCTCGGACTTGGATTTTCGGTCGCGCTATCGCCGGTCAATTTTCTCTACTGTTTCATGGGCGTCGTGCTCGGGACGCTCATCGGTGTGTTGCCGGGCATCGGTCCGGTGGCTACGATCGCGATGTTGCTGCCGGTCACGTTTACGCTGCCGCCGATCTCTGCACTCATCATGCTGGCCGGGATTTACTACGGTGCCCAATACGGTGGTTCCACCACCGCAATCCTGGTCAATTTGCCGGGTGAATCAGCATCCGCGGTCACTACCATCGATGGCTATCAGATGGCCAGGCAGGGGAGGGCCGGCGCGGCCCTGGGCATTGCCGCGATCGGCTCGTTCTTTGCCGGCTGTGTGGCCACTGTCATCATCGCCTTGTTTGCGCCGCCCTTGGCTGAGGTCGCACTGAAATTCGGTCCGGCCGAATATTTTTCACTGATGGTGCTGGGGCTGGTGGCCGCAACCGTGTTGGCGCATGGCTCGCTCATCAAGGCGATCGCCATGACCATTCTCGGTCTCCTCATGGGCATCGTCGGTACCGATGTCAATTCGGGCGTGGCGCGTTTCAACTTTGGCGTCTCCGAGCTATCTGATGGCATCGGTTTTGTTGCGGTAGCGATGGGTATGTTCGGATTCGCCGAGATCATCGCGAACCTCGATCAGAAAGAAAATCGTGACGTGTTCGTTGCCAAGGTGACCAATCTCTTGCCAACCCTGAACGACATGAAGATCTGTGCGCCATCGATCCTGCGGGGCACGATTCTCGGCTCGGCACTTGGCATTCTGCCCGGTGGTGGGGCCCTCCTTGCTGCTTTTGCGGCCTACGCGCTGGAGAAGAAATGTGTCAAGGATTCCTCCCAATTCGGCAAGGGCGACATTCGCGGGGTGGCCGCACCAGAATCCGCGAATAATGCCGGCGCGCAGACCTCCTTCATTCCGCTGCTTACGTTGGGAATTCCGTCCAATCCGGTGATGGCGCTCATGATCGGGGCGATGATGATCCAGGGGATCGCCCCCGGCCCGCAGGTGATGACTGAAAGAAAGGAACTTTTCTGGGGCATGATCGCCAGCATGTGGGTGGGCAACCTGATGCTCGTGGTGCTCAACCTGCCGCTCATTGGCATGTGGGTGAAGCTCTTGTCGGTGCAGTACCGGCTCCTTTATCCCGCGATCCTGTTGTTTTGCTGCATTGGCGTGTTCAGTCTCAACAACTCGAACTTCGATATTCTCCTCACCGTGGCCTATGGGGTGTTCGGCTACATTTGCGTGAAGCTGGAATGCGAGCCGGCGCCGTTGATCCTTGGGTTTATTCTCGGGCCTATGATGGAGGAAAACCTGCGGCGGGCGATGTTGTTGTCGCGCGGCGATCCGGTTGTATTTTTCACTCGCCCGATCTCGGCGGCATTGCTGGTGGTCGCGATCATTCTGTTGCTGATGATGCTGGCGCCGGCGTTCAAGAAAACGCGGGAAGAGGCGTTCGTCGAATAGCAGCCATCTTGTTGCGCAAAAAAGCCCCGTGATGCGGGGCTTTTTTGTTGGTCTTTCCCGCATCGACAGTCATTGCAAGCGCAGTAGCCGCCACGGCTTCGCCGCTGCTAGACTGGGAAAATGAAAGTTATCATTGCTGGTGCGGGCCCGGCTGGCCTCACTGCCGCACTTGTTCTCGCGCGTGCGGGGATTCCCGTTACCGTCTTCGAGCGCAACGGTGGATTGGCGGAAGACTTGCGTGCCTCGACGTGGCATCCACCGACGCTCGATATGATGGGCAGCCTCGGATTGATCGACGATATCCTGCGTGCCGGACTCATTGCACGCTATACGCAGCATCGCGATCGCAAGTCCGGTCAGATCGCAGAATTCGATATGGCGCTGCTGCGCGGCGAAACGGACCATCCGTATCGTGTGCAGTACGAGCAATTCAAATACACCCGCCTCGTCCATCGTCATCTGCGGGCATTCCCCCATGCGCAAATCGTCTTCAATGCGAACGTCACGGGCGTTACGCAGACCGCGGATACTGCGTCGCTTGGCGTTACCAGAGCAAACGGAACGCAGACGCACCACGCGGACTACATCATTGGAGCCGATGGTGCACGGGGTGCCGTTCGTCACGCGGTGGGTATCGATTTTGAAGGCCTCACTTTCCCGGAGCGATTTTTCGTTGCCACCACGACCTTTGATTTCTCAGAGGTGATCGAGCGGTTGTGTTTCGTCAACTACTTCGCCGATATCGACGAATGGCTGGTGCTTCTGCGCGTGCTCGGCGCATGGCGCTGTCTGTTTCCAACTTGGCCGGGTGAAGCGGACGAGCAAATCCTCTCAGACGAGCGCACCGAGCAGCGGTTACAGGCGGTGTGGCCGCGCGCAGAGCGCTACGAGACGATTCATCGCACCTTGTACAGCGTCCATCAACGGGTCGCCGCGCGTTACCGGGTTGGGCGGGTATTGCTTGCCGGCGATGCAGCCCATCTCAATAATCCGCTGGGTGGCATGGGCATGAATGGCGGCCTGCATGATGCGATCAATCTGGCTGAGAAACTCATCGCCATCGAGCGGCGCGAAGCGGGCGAGTCGATTCTCGATCGATACGAGCGGCAACGGCGCCCCGTTGCGATCGACTTCATCAATGCCAACACTGCAAGAAACCGCAGGCTCATGACCGAGCGCGACCCGACCGAGCGCAAGAAAGCGCAAGACGACCTGTGTCACCAGGCCGAGAATCCCCTTACCGCCAAAGCATTCCTGATGAAAAGTTCGATGATCGAAGCGCTGCGAGCCGCTGCGCGGATTGATTGACGCCGTCGATGCCGTCGTGGTTGGCGCTATGCTTAGGGAATTACTGAACAGGGGGCTCGCCCCTTCGTAACTCCCCGAATATTTGAGCACGCTGATTACGCGGGATAGCTTAATCAGCGTTTCCTCAGGTGTCGCGAACGATCACTGAATATTGCATTGCCCGCATGTCGATAACAAACACCCACCACCCAACAGGAGAAAACCATGAGCGAAGGTTCCCGCCAGCGTTTGGCGCTGCGCCTGAAGAAGTCGGAATTGATTGTTGCCCCCGGCGTGTTTGATGGCGTTTCGGTGCGGCTGGCCGATCGCATGGGATTTGAATGCCTCTACATGACCGGTTACGGCGTGGTGGCCTCCTACCTCGGACTGCCCGATGCCGGCATTGCAACCTATAGCGATATGGTGAATCGTGTCGGCATGATCGCCAGTCACGCGACCACGCCTTTCATTGCTGACGGCGACACCGGCTACGGGGGATTACTCAATGTACAGCAGACCGTACGCGGCTATGAGGCGGCCGGCGCATGCGGCATTCAACTCGAAGATCAGGAGTTTCCAAAGAAATGCGGCCATATGATGGGCCGGCGCGTCATTCCGACCGCCGACATGGTGGCGAAGGTTCGCGTTGCCGTCGAGTCGCGGACGGACAGGAATTTTTTGATCGTGGCGCGCACCGATTCGCGAACCACCCATGGCATCGATGAGGCCTTGCGCCGGGGCGAGGCCTACTTGAAAGCAGGCGCCGATGTCATTTTCATCGAGTCGCCCGAGTCGGTCGAGGAGATGAGAAAAATCTGCGACACCTTCAAAGGCGTACCGACGCTTGCGAACATGGTGGAAGGTGGGCGCACGCCGGTGCTGGATGCCAAGTCGCTGCAAGAACTTGGCTATCGGATTGCGATCTTTCCGGGTTCCGGGTTTCTTGCCGCGGCGAAGGCGATGGAGTCGGTCTATGCCGATCTGAAGCAGCATGGCTCCACCACCAAGCTCTCGGTGCCGGTCTATGAGTTCAAAGCCTTTAGCGCGTTGATGGGGTTCGATTGGGTGGCAGAGTTTGATAAGAAGTATCGGGATACCTGATCGTTGCGAACAGCACGGCCATGCGTAACGCATGAGGATTCGGTAAGGCGAGACTTGGAGATGCCAGCATGAAGCAGACCTTGTTCGACAAAGTGTGGGATGCCCACCGGATCCGCAGTCTCGCGCCGGGTGTGGACCTCCTGGCGGTGGATCGTCACCTCTATATCGACCTGCACGCGCTGTTGTTTGCCGATCTGGAAAAATTGGGACGCGGCGTTCGTAATCCAGAGATGACGTTTGCGGTGCCCGACCATGTCGTGTCCTCGGCACCCGGCCGGACCGGCGGCAACGCCGAGTGGAGCGAGCGTTACATCAGCGCGCTGCGCCGTGCGGCGAAAAAATACGGCATCCGGCTGTTTGATGTCAACGACGATGGCCAGGGGATCGTCCATGTCATCGGCCCTGAGTTAGGCCTTACTCAACCCGGCATCCTGCTGCTTTGCGGTGACAGCCATACCAGCACGCATGGTGGCTTAGGTGCGCTGTCATGGGGAATCGGCGCTTCGGAAGTGATGCACGTCCTCGCGACCCAGACCATCGTCCAGCGCAGGCCTAAGCGGATGCGGGTCAACATCGAGGGACGGCTCCCGGCAGGCGTTGAACCCAAGGACGTTATTCTTCGCCTCATCGGGCAAATCGGCGCTGCCGGCGGAACCGGATACGCAATTGAATACGCGGGCAGTGCAATGCAGCGCATGGAAATCGAGGGCCGTCTGACCATCTGCAATCTTTCTATCGAGCTTGGCGCGAAAACCGGCATGGTCGCGCCCGATGACAAGGCGATCGAGTTTGTCCGCGGGCGTCCCTTCGCCCCAAACGGGAAGGACTGGGACCGTGCGGTCGGTGAATGGCGGTCACTTACCAGCGATCCGGATGCCACGTTTGATCGGGAAGTCGACCTCGATGTCATGAAACTCGTCCCGCAGATTACCTGGGGGACAAGCCCGCAGGATGTCATCGGCATCGATGAAATGATTCCGCATCCGGACGCCGCCGCCGACCCCGATCGCAAGCGAGCCATGCAGGCTGGATTGGACTATATGGGCCTGCAGGCGGGGCGACCGTTAGCCGGTACACCGATCGATTGGGTATTTATCGGATCGTGTACCAATAGTCGGATTTCGGATTTGCGGTCCGCCGCTGCGGTGGCGAAGGGTCGGAAAGTGTCACCAAAGGTTAAGGCTTGGGTGGTTCCTGGTTCCAAGTCCGTTAAACGGCAGGCCGAAGCAGAAGGACTGGACAAGATCTTCCTCCAGGCCGGCTTCGAATGGCGTGAACCCGGATGCTCGCTCTGCGTGGGGGCCAATGGCGAAACGCTCGGTGACGGCGAACGATCAGTGTCGACCTCCAACCGGAATTTTGTGGGTCGCCAAGGGCCGGGGGCGCGGACCCATCTTGCCAGCCCGCCCATGGCGGTCGCCGCGGCAATTGCCGGCCGCATCACTGATGTCCGCACGCTATAGGTGCACTATGGAACCTTTCACCGTACACACCGGCGTTGCAGTTCCCCTGCTCGTCGCCAATATTGACACCGATGTCATCATCCGCATCGATCGTATCGCCAAGTACGCGCGGGACGGCCTGGGGCCCTTTGCCCTTGAAGCCCTGCGGCGTCTGCCTGACGGACGCGAAAATGCTGATTGCATCCTGAACGCGCCAGCCTATCGAAACGCCTCGATATTGCTGGTGGGGGACAATTTCGGTTGCGGCAGCTCGCGCGAGAACGCCGTGTGGGCGTTGATGGCAATGGGCTTGCGGGTCGTGATTGCCCCAAGCTTCGGTGATATTTTTTTCGGCAATTGCTTTCAAAACGGGATGTTGCCGATCCAATTGCACCGGGCAGCGATCGAACCCCTGGCAAAGCAGTTGATTGCCGATCCCGATCGAGCAACCCTTACGGTCGATCTTCAGGCACTTCGCATCCGCACCCAGACGGGCGCCGAGATGCCCTTTGCAGTCGAACCCCTCCAGCGCCGCATGCTGCTGGAAGGGCTTGATCAGATTGGACTTACCTTGACCAACGAGGCGGAAATCGCCCAGTTTCAGTCACAGGACCGCCGCACCCGGCCGTGGCTTTATGCAGCACCGTAACAGGCGCTGCGGGCTAGCTTTTCTTGCCAAGCATCGTCCCACGGCATTTCCGGGCCCCACAGGCGCAGAAGAAGCGTTTGCGGTTCTTGGCATTGTGTGGCTCGCCTAAGATGATGTTGTAGTCGTACATCAACTCCTCGCCCGGTTTGATGTCGCGAATCGCCTCGATGAACACGCGGCCGTCTTCGTTTTCGGAGGATTCGCAGTTCGGCTGGCAACCGTGGTTGATCCAGCGTGCCGAATTTCCCTTGCGATTCGCGTCGATCACCATCGCGCCATCAACCAGAAACAAAAACGTGTGATACGGTTTTAACTCGTCGACGTCGGGGTAGCGGCGATCCGCCTTCTCCTCGGTAATGACGAGGCCCTTGTATTCGACGATCGGGTCGCCTTTTTTGATGCCCTTCAGAGCAAACACGCCTTTACCGTGAATCGAAGATTTGCGAACGGCAAAGCGTGGCCCGCGCAATTTACGCAAGCTTGACATTGATTCCCTTAGAATTGTTGGAACTCAGTTTGTGTGGATGGGACGGCGCGCGATGGTAGCTAAAAATGTCATGATCCGGTTGGCGACACCCGATGACGCGTTTGCCATCGCATCGATGTCGCGAGATCTGATTGAAACGGGCCTCCCCTGGACCTGGACGCCCGAGCGAGTCACGCGCAACATTCGTAACCGCAACATCTCCACCGTGGTCGCTTGTGATGGGGAAGAGGTGGTCGGGTTTGCAATCATGTATTTCGGCGATGAAGATTCGCATCTCAATCTGATTGCGATAGAACCCGTCTATCAACGCGCGGGATTGGGTCAGCGCCTCATCGATTGGTGCAAAAAATCGTGCCTCGTCGCCGGCATCGCGCGCATCGACGCCGAGTTTCGTATTACCAATCGCTCCGCACGCGCTTTTTATCGCAAGTGCGGTTTTCGCGAGCGTGCCCTGATGCCCGGTTACTATTCGGGCGTCGAAACGGCCGTCACCATGACGCTGCCGCTGCGCCCCGGCGTCTGATCGGGGAAGGGTCTGGGGGCCTCAAAGAACGAGGGTACCCGTTCAGGCATCACGATTTGCGAACGGTTTTGCCGGGTTGCCAAAGCACGTCGCCGCGGCCGGCATGTCGATTGAGTACTCGTCCGAGCACAAATAAGAGATCCGAAAGCCGGTTGAGATAGAGCCGCCCCGAGGTTGATATTTGATCGATCCCGGCGAGCGCAATGAGCGAACGCTCCGCCCGCCGGCAGATGGTGCGCGCAAGATGGGCGGCTGAAGAAGCGCGTGATCCGCCCGGCAGAATGAACTCTTTCAAGGGTGGCAATGCGCCGTTGAACTGATCGAGCAGGCCTTCCAGGCGAAGCACATGGTCATCCGTCAAGGCGATCCGACCCGGAATCGAGACCTCGCCACCCAGATCAAACAGATCATGTTGTATGCCTTCGAGCGCCTCGCGGACGCCAGGCGGCAAGTCTTCCGCCAGCACGCTGCCGATGGATGAATTCAATTCATCGATGTCACCCAGGGTGACGATCCGTAGATGATTCTTCGGTACCCGCGAGCCATCTCCCAATCCGGTTTCACCGGCGTCTCCGGTGCGGGTATAGATTTTCGACAGGCGATGACCCATGGCTTCCTCGTTGCGAACGAATCCAATATAGCATGGCGACTTCCTGTGCCGTACCGATCTTCGCATCCAAAACACCAGTCCGGACGTACCAAGGAATCGCCAGGTTGAAGCCAGGCGGAACGGCCGTGTTCAACAGGGAGAATGTTTGATGTCGAAGGGTAAGCTTGCGGTCCTGGTGGTCGTTGCAGGACTGATCGGTGCTTTTTTTGCTTTCGATCTCGGCCGCTTTTTGACGCTTGAATTCTTGAAGTCACAGCAGGCAGCGCTCGAGCATTTCTATACGGAGCATCAGGTTGCCACGCTCGGCATCTACTTTATCGCCTATGTGGCGATCGCGGCGCTCTCGTTGCCGGGCGCAGCGCTCACGACGCTGGTGGGCGGTGCGATTTTCGGCTTGGTCCTTGGCGTCGCGGTCGTGTCGTTTGCCTCATCGATTGGCGCGACCCTGGCGTTCCTCACCAGTCGATATTTGCTGCAGGACGCCATTCAGGCCAAGTACGGCGACCGTCTGAAGGCCATCAATGATGGCATCGCCAAGGATGGCGCCTTTTACCTGTTCACCATTCGTATGATTCCGGCGATTCCATTTTTCGTCGCTAATCTCGTCATGGGGATCACGCCCATCCGGACGTGGACGTTCTACTGGGTGAGCCAGATCGGCATGTTTCTTGGGACCATCGTGTTCGTCAATGCGGGAACGGAACTTGCGAAGATAGAAAGTCTTAGTGGCATTCTGTCGCCCCGCATCATCCTCGCCTTTCTGCTGCTTGCGTTTCTGGGTCTGTTTTCAAAACTGGTGGTCGATTTCATCCGGCATCGGCAGGTCTATGCCAAGTGGCGGCATTTGAAGCCGGTGACCTTCGATTGCAATCTGATCGTGATTGGCGCCGGGTCGGCCGGCTTGGTGTCCTCCTATATCGCCGCCGCCGCTAAGTCGAAGGTGACGCTGGTGGAGCGCCACAAAATGGGTGGCGACTGTCTGAATACCGGTTGTGTGCCGTCGAAGGCACTAATTCGTTCGGCCAAATTGCTATCACACATCGGACGATCCAAAGAGCTTGGCGTCCACACCGCAACGGCGACATTCAATTTTTCGGATGTCATGGACCGCGTCGAGCGCGTGGTGAAGGCCATCGAGCCGCATGATTCCCCCAAGCGATATTCGAGTCTTGGGGTCGAGTGTCTGGAAGGTGAGGCCCGCATTACCTCGCCATGGCATGTGGAAATCAAGACGGCTACCGGGACGCGCATCCTCACGACGCGATCCATCGTCGTGGCCACCGGTGCACGGCCCTTCATCCCGCCCATTCCGGGGATCGAGGCGATGGGCTGTCTTACCTCGGATAACGTCTGGGCCCTGCGTGAGCTGCCCAAGCGATTAGTCGTGTTGGGTGGTGGACCGATCGGCTGTGAATTGACGCAATGTTTCGCGCGACTTGGATCGCAGGTTACGCAGGTCGAGATGTTGCCAAGAATCATGATCCGCGAAGACCCGGACATCTCAGCCATGGTGTTGCAGTGTTTTCGGGACGAAGGCATCAACGTGCTCCTCAATCACAAGGCGACGCGCTTCGTTGTGGAAGACGGCGAGAAGACGCTCATCGCCGAATCCGCCGGCAAGGAAGTGCGGATTCGCTTCGACGCTCTGCTGTGTGCGGTCGGGCGCGTCGCGAATGTAAAGGGATTCGGATTGGAGGAGCTTGGCATCGGCGTCAGCAAGACTCGAACTGTGGAAGTGAACGAATACCTCCAGACGGTCTATCCCAATATCACCGCATGTGGGGATGTCGCGGGGCCGTATCAATTCACCCATACCGCCAGTTTTCAGGCCTATTTTGCCGCGTCGAACGCCCTGTTTGGCTGGCTATGGCGACAGAAGCCGAGTTATGCCGTCATCCCATGGGCGACCTTTACCGATCCGGAGGTGGCGCGGGTGGGGTTGAACGAAACCGAGGCGAAAGAGCGTGACATCCACTATGAGGTGACCACCTATGGCATCGATGATCTCGATCGGGCCATCGCAGACGAAGAGGCGCACGGCGTCGTCAAAGTCTTGACCGTGCCGGGTAAGGACAAGATTCTCGGCGTCACGATCGCCGGTGAACACGCGGGAGATCTCATCGCCGAATTCGTCCTCGCAATGCAGCACGGCCTTGGTCTCAAGAAGATTATGGGTACGATTCACATCTATCCCACGCTCGCGGAAGCCAATAAATTCGCCGCCGGGGTGTGGCGGCGGAACCATGCACCCGCACAGATACTCGAATGGTTGCGGCAACTGCATGCATGGCGACGCGGCGGGAAAGCTTGATGGCGTGGGTTCGGTTGACGTTCCAGCATGCCTCACCCGGCCGCGATGCCCGGGCTTTAGGGGTCGCGATGAAAAAATTAATGTATTCGTTGATCGGCTTATTGCTGTTTGCAGGCAGCGCCAGTGCGCAATTCGATCCATCGCACGCCGCGTTCACCGCGCTCCTGGCCAAGCATGTGGTACTGGTAGAGGGTGGCAAGACCTCGCAGGTCCGGTACGCTGACTTGCAGAAAGATCGATCGCAGCTGAAGGCGTATCTGGACAGCGTGACCCGTGTGACCGAGGCGGAATTCAAGGCTTGGAGCAAACCGCAGCAGCTGGCGTTCCTCATCAATGCCTATAACGGCTGGACGCTTGAATTGATCCTCACTCGCTATCCGGATCTCAAGTCGATTCGCGATTTCGGCTGGCTGCCGTTCAATAATATCTGGAAGAAGAAGTGGTTTTCCCTGCTTGGCAAGGAGTACTACCTGGATGGTATCGAGCACGAATTGATCCGGGCACCTGGTGTGTACGATGATCCGCGCATCCACTTCGCGGTCAACTGCGCATCGATCGGCTGTCCGATGCTGCGCGAAGAGGCGTATGTTGCCGAACGGCTGGACCGGCAATTGGAGCAACAGACCACCCGTTTCCTCGCCGACCGATCGCGCAATCGCGTCAACAAGGACGGCGTCCTTGAGGTATCCAAGATTTTCGAATGGTACAAGGACGACTTCAGCAAGGGATTGCAAGGCATCAAATCCCTAGAGGCGTTTTTTGGCCGACATGCCGCCTTGCTTACCGGTAATACGGAGCATCGGAAATTGGTCCAAGAGGGCAAGGCATCGATCAGATATCTCGACTACGATTGGACCTTGAACGTCGCCCGGTAGGTCAAGTGCGGACATGCGATTGTCAATCGTCATACCGGTTCTCAACGAAGCAGCCAATCTTGGCGCGGCCCTTGCGCCGCTGCAAGGACTGCGTGCCAAGGGTCATGAGGTGATCGTCGTCGACGGCGGGAGTGTCGATGCCACCCTTGATGTGGCGCGTCGCTATGCCGATCGAGTCATTGCCAGCGCCCGTGGGCGGGCGCGCCAGCTGAACGCAGGCCTTAGCGCGGTGAGTGGGGATGTCGTGCTGTTATTGCATGCCGATACCTGCTTGCCTTTGCATGCCGATCAGCGCATCGAGGAGGCTCTGACGACGCGCGTCTGGGGCCGTTTCGATGTTCGCATCGCTGGCCGGTCCCGCTGGCTTCCGCTAGTGAGTGCGATGATGAATCTGCGCTCGCGTTTGACCGGTATCGCAACCGGTGACCAGGCGATTTTCGCTTGGCGCGAGGCGCTGGTGTCGATCGGCGGTGTGCCGGATCTGCCCTTGATGGAAGACGTCGCGTTGTCAAAGAAACTGCGCCGCCTCTCACCGCCAGCTTGTTTGCGGGAGCGTGTGACCACGTCAGGACGACGATGGATGGCCAATGGGCCGATTCGAACCATCACTCTGATGTGGGCATTGCGTTTGGCGTTCTTCCTCGGCGTCTCGCCCGACCGTCTGGCGCGTGCGTACTATCCCCCGGGGCGGACGGAGTGACGCGCGTCATCGTTTTTGCCAAGGCGCCCATCGCAGGGTCCGTGAAGACTCGACTTATTCCGCGCTTGGGGGCGGCCGGGGCCGCGTCGCTGCATGCTGCGATGGTGGAGCGCGCAGTGGCGACGGCGATCACCGCCGGCATCGGTCCGGTGGAACTCGCCTGCACCCCCGACCCATCGCACCGGTTCTTCAAGTCGATCGGGTGCCAGTACCAAGTCTCCCTGTCCGATCAAGGCGCGGGCGACCTCGGTGACCGGATGTGCCGCGCACTGGGACGCGCCGTTCACGAGGAAGGCGCAGGCGTCATTATCGGCACCGATTGTGCGTGCCTGGATGGTGCCTACTTACAAGCGGCGCATGCGGCGCTTGAAGCGGGTGCATCGGTGGTGCTTGGTCCGGCCGAAGATGGCGGCTATGTGTTGATTGGTGCGTGCATTCAATTTTCGCAGATGTTTTGCGGCATTCAATGGGGGACCGAAACGGTCCTCGCCGACACGCGAGCGTTGCTGATTGACGGTGGCGTTTTGTCGCATGAGCTGGCAATGCTCTGGGATGTCGATCGACCCGCCGATCTGGATCGACTCAAGGCCGAGTATCCTGACCTTTTTCGAGCCGGCATCGCAACCGATACTACGGTGCAATCTATCCGCTGACGTGATGATGACGCAACCGCAATGACGCCAAAGAAAATTCTTGTTCTGTTCACCAACGAATGGGACACCGCCGAGTTTGCCAATGCGCGCTATGCAAGGCGTTATCAGTTCATTTTCGAAGGTTTCGATCTTTTCAAGTTCCCGGAAAACGGTTGGTTGATGTTGTTTGATGTCAGGCGTTTCATTGCACGCATCGTTACCCGCTTTCGGGGTGCCAGGATCGCCGGGGTCATTTCCACCGATGAGCACTTCGGCGCAATGATCGCCGCCATTATCGCCGAGCGCCTGGGCCTGCCGGGGGGCAACGCCGAAAGCATCCTCATCGCTCAGCACAAGTATTACGCCAGAGTGCGGCAAAGGGACATTGCGCCACAGGCAACGCCTGCGTTTTCGTATTTTCCCTATCACATCGAACGCGCGGAAGAGATCGGGTTTCCATTTCCCTTCTATGTGAAGCCGGTCAAGGCCACCTATTCGATCCTCGCGCGCCGCGTCGATAATTTCCGCGAGTTGCAGACGCACCTCACGTTTGGCTGGCTGGAAAAGATGATCCTCGAGAGGCTGATCAGACCCTTCAATGATCTTGGCGCCGATCGCGGTCTCTTCCCGATCGATGCGCATCATCTGGTCGCCGAGACGATCCTCGAAGGCGATCAGGTGACGGTGGAGGGTTTTGTCAATCAAGGGCAGTTCACGATGCTAGGTGTCGTCGATTCCATCATGTATCCGGGTACCAGCGCGTTTCAGCGCTTTGAGTATCCCTCCCACCTGCCTATGGAAGTTCAGCAGCGCATGGAGGTCCTGACCGAGCGCGTGGTCAGAGGATTCGGTTTCCAACACGGCTTCTTCAATGTCGAACTTTTCTACAACCGCGCGACTGACCAGATTCACTTGATTGAAGTCAATCCGCGGCTTGCCTATCAATTCGCCGATTTGCGCGAAAAGGTCGACGGCTTCAATCCGTATCAGGCGCTGCTCGATCTGGCGGTCGGCGCGACGCCCAATGTGGTTTTTCGCGAGGGCCGTTATCGGCATGCGGCGAGTTTTGTCCTTCGCAAATTCGGTCGTACACGATTGCGTAGAGCCCCATCCCAGGAACAGTTGCAGGATGTCCGCCGCCGCCATCGCGATGCGAGGCTCATGGTGTACATCAAGAAGGGCGCAAGCCTCGACCGCGAAGTGAAATGGCTGGGTAGCTATCGATATGCGGTACTGAATCTGGGTGCGATGGATCACGGCAGCCTCTTCGATCGCTTCCACGACGTCAGTCGCGAGCTGCCGTTCGATTTCGCCTGATTGCCAGGCGTGGTCGACTGGGTGCTCTTGTCATGAAGAGGCTCGTTCTCATCGGCGGGGGGCATAGTCATGTCGAGGTACTGCGCGCATTTGGGCGCCGTGCCGATCCCAACATCGAGCTCATCCTCGTAAGCCCGGATCGCTACACGCCCTATTCGGGGATGTTACCGGGTTGGATTGCGGGCCACTACGCGTTTGCCGATTGTCATATCGATCTGGACCGCCTCGCGAGATTTGCCGGCGCCCGCTTCATGCTTTCGCGAGTCGTCGGCGTTACATACGGGAAGCGCGAGCTCCGGCTGGATGACGGCGGCGTCATTGGCTATGACGCCTGCTCGATCGATATCGGGTCGACGCCACCGGTCAATGCCATCGAGGGCGCACGCACGCATGCCGTGCCGGTCAAACCCGTCGGCGCATTCATTGACGCCCTGGAAGCGACGGCGACCGAAGCCAGGAAAGGGCGATCAATTCGCATCGCGCTGATCGGCGCGGGCGCCGCCGGCGTGGAAGTGTTGTTGGCGGTCCAATATCGATTGCAACATGCAGCACCGGCGGCAAACATCTCGTATTCACTGGTCAGTGCATCGACCTCGATATTGCCCGGCCATCCTCAGAGAACGCGCGAGATATTCCTGCGGATGCTGCGCGAGCGGCACATCGCGCTTGCCAATGATTGCATGGTCCGATCCATCGACGGTCACATCATTCGCGCAGCAGACGGCAAGGTGGTCGAGGCCGACTTCTGCATCGTCGCCACCGGTGCCGCAGCGGCGTCGTGGCCAACCGCATCGGGCATCGCGACAGACCCGCAAGGATTCATCAAAATCCATGAGACCTTGCAGACCGAATCCGATCCGGTGCTCTTTGCTGCAGGCGATATTGCGAGCATACCCAAACGACCCTATCCGAAATCAGGCGTCTATGCAGTGCGGCAGGGTCCGATTCTTGCCGCCAACCTATGCAATATTTTGACGAACCAGCCGCTCGCTCGTTACAGTCCGCAGCGCGAAGCGCTCGCGCTCATCTCGACCGGCAACCGCTATGCGGTGGCGTCCAGAGGGCCGTTGACGCTCGCAGGTCGTTGGGTGTGGGCCTGGAAAGACCATATCGATTGGCGTTTCATGAACAAGTACAACCGCGTGCCAGTGCCTTAGTGGAGCAAACCATCATGACGCAACGTCCTTTTCGAGTTCTTGGACTCCAGCAGATTGCCATTGGCGGGCCGGACAAGATGCGATTGCGCAAACTCTGGATCGACATGCTGGGCTTACAAGTGATCGACACCTTCGTGAGCGAACGGGAAAACGTCGATGAGGATATCGCGGTGATGGGAGATGGGCCCCTCTCGGTGGAAGTGGACCTAATGCAACCGCTCGATGCGACCAAACGCCCCGCCGTGCATGAGACGCCCCTCAATCATGTTGGGTTGTGGGTTGACGATTTACCCGGCGCCATGGCATGGCTCTCTGTGCAAGGCGTGCGTTTTGCGCCGGGCGGTATTCGGCGCGGTGGCTCCGGGCATGATATTTGTTTTATTCACCCGAAGGCCAATGATCAATTTCCGCTGGCAGGTGAAGGTGTGCTGATTGAATTGGTGCAGGCGCCGCCCGCGGTGATTGCAGCGTTCGCAGCGCGCGGTGCCACTACTTGAATTTCATGATAGGTTGATCGACGGCAAGGCTTTCTCCCGCTTTCGCCAGGAGTTCGCTCACCACGCCGTCCCGATCGGCACGCAGCACGTTTTCCATCTTCATCGCTTCAATCACTGCAAGCTTGTCGCCCGCTTTCACTTCGTGGCCGATGCCGACCGATACTTCGGTGAGAAGACCGGGCATTGGCGTCAGCAGGAATTTCGATGTGTCCGCTGCAACCTTGCGTGGCATTAGTGCTTGCATGGCCGCCGCGCGGCGTGACAACACCATCACATCCACTTGGCGGCCGGCATGCGTCAGGCGGTACTGCAAACCTCGTCGATCGAGTTGTATGCAAATAGGCGCACCGTCGATCGTGCCGCGAAAGATCGGTTCACCGCACGACCACTCGGTACGCACTTTGTAGAGTTGCTCGCGAAAGATGACGTCGCAGCCGCCCTCGGTGAGGCATAGCGACACGGGATGGTGGGAAAGCCCAATGACGACCACGACCTCGGTGGGCGGGATGAACTCATGGCCTTGCAGTTGTCCGGAGATGGTGGCGTTGCGCCGGTCGTATTGATGGAAGATGGTTGCGCCTGCTACCACCATGTGAGCGGGATCCCAATCGGGTCCGGTATCGGCGGCAAATCCTTTTGGGAAATGCTCGGCGATGAAGCCGGTATTGAATTCACCCGACACAAACCGCGGATGCTGCATGAGCGCCGCTTGAAACGGCACGTTCGATGAAATGCCGCGAATGAAAAATGCATCGAGGGCGCGGCGCATGCGCAAGATCGCATCGAGCCGGGTCGCGCCATGCGTCACCAGCTTCGCGATCATCGAGTCGTAGTACATGGAAATTTCCCCGCCCTCGAAGACACCGGTATCGACGCGGACCTCGCCGGGCTGCTCCGCAGGCGGGAGGTAGCGAACCAGACGTCCGGTGGAGGGCAGGAATCCGCGATAGGGATCCTCGGCGTTGATGCGGCATTCCATCGCCCAGCCTTCGCGTTTGATCTCTTCCTGCTTGAATGGCAGTCGTTCGCCTGCTGCCACGCGAATCATCAATTCAACCAGGTCGAGGCCAGTGATCATTTCGGTTACCGGGTGCTCAACCTGCAGGCGCGTGTTCATCTCAAGGAAATAAAAGGACCGATCCTTGCCGACGACAAACTCGACGGTCCCCGCACTTTGGTAGCGCACCGCTTTGGCGAGCATCACCGCCTGCTCACCCATCGCCTTGCGGGTCGCGTCATCGAGAAACGGGGAAGGCGCCTCCTCGATAACCTTTTGATGGCGGCGCTGAATCGAGCACTCGCGTTCCCACAGGTAGACCACATTGCCATGGGCATCGCCCAACACCTGAATCTCGATGTGGCGCGGCTCTTCGACAAATTTTTCGATGAAGACGCGATCATCGCCAAAGGCATTGCGTGCTTCGTTGCGGCAAGAAGCATAGCCTTCGCGTGCCTCTTCGGCATTGAACGCGACCCGCAGACCCTTGCCGCCGCCGCCCGCGCTCGCCTTGATCATGATCGGATAGCCAACGCGTCCTGCGATGTCCACCGCTTGGTCAGCGGTTTCGATTGCAGCGTTATGGCCCGGGATGGTGTTGACCTTGGCTTCGTTCGCGAGTTTTTTCGAGGCGATTTTGTCGCCCATCGCGGAGATCGAATAATGCTTGGGGCCGATAAAGACGATGCCTTCTTCTTCGACGCGTTTGGCGAATGCCTCATTCTCAGAAAGAAAGCCGTAGCCCGGATGAACCGCTTCCGCTCCGGTCTTTTTGCAGGCGGCGATGATGCGGTCCATCATTAAATAGGATTCTTTCGAGGGTGGCGGGCCGATCAGCACTGCCTCATCGGCCAATTCCACATGACGCGCATTCTTGTCGGCCACGGAATAGACGGCCACGGTTTTGATGCCCATGCGACGGGCCGTCTTGATGACGCGGCAAGCGATTTCACCGCGATTGGCGATCAGGATTTTCTTGAACATGCTTTTTTCACCGCGGGGGAGGCAAAGGACAAAATATTCAATCGCACATGGGCTGCCGTTGGCGTCCGTTGCGGTTCACGTCTTATCAAAGTGGAATGTTCCCGTGCTTGCGCCAGGGATTGTCGAGTTTTTTGTTCCGCAGCATCGTCAACGATCGGCAAACGCGTTTGCGGGTTTCGCGGGGCGAGATGACATCGTCTATGAAACCACGCTGCCCGGCGATAAACGGATTGGCAAATTTCTGCCGATACTCTTCGGTTCGCTCGGCAATTTTTTTGGCATCGCCGATGTCTTTCCGGAAGATGATCTCGACGGCGCCCTTTGGCCCCATCACCGCGATTTCAGCGGTTGGCCAGGCGAAATTGACGTCGCCGCGCAAATGCTTGGATGACATGACGTCATAGGCGCCGCCGTACGCTTTGCGGGTAATTACGGTGACCTTCGGCACGGTGCATTCCGCATAGGCGTATAGCAGTTTCGCGCCGTGTTTGATGATGCCGCCGTATTCCTGGGAGGTGCCGGGGAGAAAGCCCGGCACATCGACGAAGGTGAGGATTGGGATATTGAAGGCGTCGCAGAATCGTACGAACCGGGCCCCCTTTATCGCACTCTTGATGTCGAGGCATCCGGCCAATACCATTGGTTGATTGGCGACGATGCCTACCGTTGCCCCCTCCATGCGGGCAAATCCAATCACGATGTTCTTGGCGTGATCGGGCTGAATTTCGAAGAAATCCGCATCATCGACCACCTTGATGATGAGTTCCTTCATGTCGTAGGGCTGGTTCGCGTTATCCGGAATCAGCGTGTCCAGCGAAAGCTCGATCCGGTCTGGTGTGTCGGTGGTCTGCCGGGTCGGTGCGCGTTCGCGGTTGTTGAGTGGGAGGTAATTGAAAAAGCGCCTGAGCATCATGAGCGCTTCAACATCGTTTTCGAACGCGAGGTCCGCCACGCCGGAGCGGGTGGTATGCGTCAATGCACCGCCCAGCTCCTCGGCCGTAACTTCTTCATGTGTCACCGTTTTCACGACTTCAGGGCCGGTCACAAACATATAAGAGCTGTCTTTCACCATGAAGATGAAATCCGTCATCGCCGGGGAATACACCGCTCCGCCAGCACACGGGCCCATGATCATCGAGATCTGCGGAATCACGCCCGATGCCATCACATTCCGTTGAAAAACATCGGCGTAGCCCGCCAGTGAATCGACCCCTTCCTGAATGCGCGCGCCGCCCGAATCATTGAGGCCGATGACTGGTGCGCCGACTTTCATCGCGTTATCCATGATCTTGCAGATCTTTTCGGCGTGCGCCGCCGATAAGGCGCCGCCAAACACGGTGAAATCCTGCGAGAAGACGAAGACGACGCGCCCATTGATCGTGCCATAGCCGGTGACGACGCCATCGCCTGGAATCTTGTTTTCGTCCATGCCGAAATCAACGCAGCGATGCTCGACGAACATGTCCCATTCTTCGAAGCTGTCGGGATCGAGCAAGAGTTCAATGCGTTCGCGAGCGGTGAGCTTGCCCTTGCCGTGTTGGGTTTCGATGCGCTGTGCGCCGCCCCCTGCGCGCGCCGCGCCGCGCATCTCCTCAAGTTGTCGAATGATGTCTTGCATCGTCGGTTACCCCTCTGTCAATTTCTTATGCGCCCATCACCGGGCCGGCTCATCGGTTGCATAGAGTGCTAGCAATCGTGCAGCAGCCGCCGAAGCGGACGTTTCCCCCGATGCAACGGCCGCTGCGATCTTCGTCAATTCTTGCTGGACCCGTGCATGGGCGCGAAAACGCCCGCGCAGGCTCTCATCGATAATCTGCCACATCCAGGCGAGTGCCTGTCGTTTGCGTTTCGCATCGAATTCGCCGTGCGCCTGCATCGCGGTCCGATACTCGTCGATTTTGCGCCACAGCGCATCGATGCCGGCACCGGTCAGCGCCGAGGCAAGCAGTACTGGCGGGGACCAGTGCGGGCTGCTCGGGCGGAGCATCATCAGTGCGTTGGCGGCATTGCCGCGGGCTGATTCGGCCGCACGGGCATCGATATCGGCCTTGTTGATCACCACGATGTCGGCCAGCTCAACGACGCCTTTCTTCATGGACTGCAACTCGTCCCCCGCATTGGGGAGTTGCAAGAGTACGAAAACATCGGTCATGCCGGCGACAGCGGTCTCGGATTGTCCAACGCCCACCGTCTCGACAATTACGATATCGAAGCCGGCCGCTTCGCAGGCGAGCATCGCTTCGCGCGTGCGGGCCGCGACACCGCCAAGGGCGCCACCTGCCGGGGACGGTCGCACAAACGCACTGGCGTGCGTGGAGAGGTGCTCCATGCGCGTTTTATCCCCGAGGATCGATCCGCCGCTGAGCGATGAGGTGGGATCCACCGCCAGCACGGCGACGCGCGAGCCCTGCTCGATCAATTGCAGGCCAAATGCTTCGATGAAGGTGGATTTGCCGACGCCTGGAACGCCGGTGATGCCGATGCGCAAGGACCGGCCGGTGTGGGGCAACAAGGCGCCGAGCACTGCGCGAGCATGGACTTGATGATCGTCACGCGTGGATTCGATCAGCGTGATGGTTTTAGCCAACGCGCGCCGCTCGCGCGCCAGCACACCGTCACGCAGGAGGGCGTCGTCCGTGGCGAGCACTGAAGGCGAAGCGTTCAACGCCGCGGCAAGGTCATCAATGCGCCGTCCCCGCACCGGCGGTGCGGGTGGTGCGAATCGTCTGCAAGACTTGTCGCGCCGCAGCGGAGATCACCGTACCTGGGCCGAACACGCCCATGACGCCTGCTTGGGTAAGAAATTCGTAGTCTTGCGCCGGCACCACCCCACCAACAAATACTGCGATATCGCCCGCGCCTTGTCGGCGAAGCGCATCGATGAGTTGCGGGACGAGCGTCTTGTGTCCTGCCGCCAGCGTCGATATGCCGATCGCATGCACGTCGTTCTCGATCGCCTGTCGCGCCGCTTCCTCGGGGGTCTGAAAGAGGGGACCGATGTCCACATCGAAGCCAAGATCCGCGAATGCGGTGGCGACCACTTTGGCGCCGCGATCATGACCATCCTGACCAACCTTGGCGATCATGATGCGCGGGCGGCGTCCTTCATCGGCGGCGAAGGATTCTATATCGCGTTTGAGAGCGCTCCAGTCGGCATCGGCGTCGAACGCCGCGCCGTAGACGCCGGCAATGCTTTCGGTCATGGCACGATACCTCCCGTAGACAGCTTCGAGTGCGTCGCTCACCTCTCCAACGGTGGCCCGTGCGCGCATCGCAATGACGGAGAGCGCCAACAGATTCCCTTTGCTTGTGCGTGCCGCATCAGTGAGTGCGTCAAGCGCGGTGCTAACGGCTTGTTGATCGCGCGTCGCTTTGGTGCGCTGCAAGCGGGCGATCTGTGATTCCCGCACTGCCGAATTGTCAATCTCGCGCGTTGCCAGCACCGCTTCTTTTTCAAGGCGATATTTATTGACGCCGACGATGACATCTTCGCCGCGGTCGATGCGCGCTTGTTTGCGTGCGGCGCATGCTTCTATCTGCAGCTTCGCCCAACCGGATGATACGGCCTTCGTCATGCCGCCCATCGCTTCCACTTCCTCAATGATCGCCCACGCCTTATCGGCGAGCTCCTGGGTAAGCTGCTCCATCATGTAGGAGCCGGCCCAGGGATCGACGACGCTGGAAATGTGCGTCTCTTCCTGCAAGATGAGCTGCGTGTTGCGGGCGATGCGGGCGGAAAAATCAGAAGGTAGGGCGATTGCCTCATCGAACGAATTCGTATGTAGGCTTTGGGTGCCGCCAAACACTGCGGCCATCGCTTCCACCGCGGTGCGCACCACATTGTTGTAGGGATCTTGTTCAGTGAGCGACCAGCCGGAGGTCTGACAGTGCGTCCGTAACATCATGGAACGCGGATTCTTTGGATTGAATTCCTTCAAGATACGCCACCAGAGCAGGCGTGCAGCCCGCAACTTGGCGACTTCCAAATAGAAATTCATGCCGATGCAGAAGAAAAAGGACAGGCGGCCGGCGAAATCGTCGATGTCCATGCCCCGCGCGATCGCGGTGCGGGCGTACTCCCGGCCATCCGCCAAGGTGAGTGCTAGTTCAAGCGCCTGGGTCGCCCCGGCTTCTTGCATGTGGTAGCCAGAAATAGAAATCGAATTGAACTTCGGCATATTGCCGGCGGTGTATTCGATAATGTCGGCCACGATCCGCATCGATGGTTCGGGCGGATAGATATAGGTGTTGCGCACCATGAACTCTTTGAGGATGTCATTCTGAATCGTGCCGGAGAGCTGCTTCTCAGGCACGCCTTGTTCGGTCCCCGCGACAATGAAAGCGGCGAGCACCGGCAGCACCGCGCCATTCATCGTCATCGAGACGCTGACTTTGTCGAGCGGAATGCCATCGAACAGGATTTTCATGTCTTCGACTGAATCGATTGCGACGCCGGCCTTGCCGACATCGCCCACGACGCGCGGATGATCGGAGTCATAGCCGCGATGGGTCGCCAGATCGAAGGCCACCGAGACCCCTTGTCCGCCGCCTGCCAGCGATTGGCGATAGAAGGTGTTCGACTCCTCCGCCGTAGAAAAGCCTGCGTATTGGCGGATGGTCCACGGCCTCACCGCATACATGGTCGCCTGTGGGCCACGCAGAAACGGCTCAAAACCGGGCAACGTGTTGGTGTACGGCAGGCGGGTGAGATCGGCCGCGGTATAGAGGGCGCGAAGCTTGATGCCTTCCGGTGTTTCCCATCCCAATGCATTGATGTTGCCGCCGGGCGCCGATTTGGCGGCCGCTTTTCGCCAAGCCTCAAGATCGGCAGGTGGCACGGGCGGTGGGGACGACTGCGACATGGTGCTTTCCTTAGAGGCCGTCTCAACATGACGCCAAACGGCCAAAATTTTGCGGAGTATGAAGGGAATGTCTCCCCTCATTTTGAACAGATTCTTCATGGTTGGGTGAACGAGCGCGATGCGCCGCAGCGCGGCCTCCCAGTCAGGGATGATTTTCCCAGATTGGTGCGCGGCCCACCAGCTTCCTGTGCGACCAGGGATTCGAATGACTTTGTCACTACCATCGCGACGACACGGCGCATCGCCTGCGAGAGAGATTGATGGATGTTTGCGCCGAGCGCTATGATTGCGCCAGACAAGCTTGGAGATCCCGCATGATTCGACGCGTGCATGATATGGGCGGCCTGCCGGCGGGTCGTGTCCAGCCGGCCGATCACGAACTTGAGCCGTATGCAAAGCGCGCGCAGGCCGTGATGGCCCTGTTGCGTGAAGCGCGCAGGAACATGGCGCGGCTCGACGAAATGCGGCGCAACACCGAGGATCTCGAAGACCGGTATCTCGACATTTCATACGATGACCGGGTCGTGCACTCGACTGCCCAGATCTTGATTCAACGAGGCATCCTCTCGATCGAAGAGCTCGGTCAAAAAATGAGCGAGCTCTCGGAGGCAAGCGCGTGAACTTCGATGGCAGGCGTCATCACGACATGGGGGGCCTTGCTGCCGGCCCAGTCGATTTACATGAACATCACTATGAGCATTGGGAACGCCGCGTCGATGCGCTGATGATGCTGCTCACGTTTCGTAATCCTTCGCATCTGCGGGTCGACGAGTTGCGCCAAAACATCGAGGCACTGGGGCCAATTGCCTATGACCAACTTGGGTACTATGAGCGTTGGATGCATTCGGTTACCCAAGTGCTGGTGAAGCGCGGGCTCATCACCCTCGACGAACTTGGCATCAAGATGGAGGAACTGGACCGGTGACCACCATCAACCCCATGCCTGCGCGATTTAAAGCGGGTGATCGCGTCAAGGTGCGGAAGACCTACCCACCTGGACACGTCCGGACGCCCTATTATTGCAGGGGTCGTACCGGCACAGTCGAACGCCTATGCGGCGCCTTTCCCAATCCTGAAGAGCTTGCCTACAACCGTCCCGGATTGCCGGCCCAACCGCTCTATCGTGTGCTGTTCAACTGTCGCGAACTGTGGGCGGATTACCAGGAGCGGGCCGATGATGTGGTGGAGATCGAGATCTATCAACACTGGTTGGAACCCGCCTAAGGAGTCACGATGAACGATCGCTTGAACGACGGTGGGCAGCCCGAAGAAGATACGCGCGGATACTACAAACGTATGCAGTCGGCGGTTGAGGAACTGCTGATTTTGAAAGGCGTATTTACCCGCGAAGATGTTGACCGCACGGTGGCCGAGATAGAGGCGCGCGACTACCGGCGCGGTGCGGTGGTCGTGGCGCGGGCGTGGGTTGATGCGGCGTACCGCGCACGGCTGCTTCAAAACGGCCGCGCGGCATGCGAGGAGTTGGGGCTCAAAGTCGGCCCTTTGCATCTTATCGTGGTCGAAAATACCGATTCCGTTCACAACGTTATCGTGTGCACCTTGTGCTCGTGTTATCCGCGAATGCTGCTTGGGCTCCCGCCTGAGTGGTACAAGAGCGGTGAATACCGCAGCCGGGTGGTGCGCGAGCCGCGCAAGGTGCTGGAGGAATTTGGCACCACGCTGCCGGTCGATGTGAGAATACGCGTACATGATTCCAGCGCGGATATGCGCTATCTCGTGCTGCCGATGCGGCCAGCGGGAACGGAAGGTTGGAGTGAAGAGCGGCTGGCCGAGGTCGTGACGCGAGACTGTTTGGTTGGGACGGCTTTGCCAAAGGCAGCTTGAAAGAAGGAGCGCTATGGTCCTTCTTAAAAGGTCCAGCGCATCGCAAGTGGCATGCCGACCGCAATTCGCACACCGATGCCTCCCTTCACGATTGCGTTCTGTCCAAACGTAATGCCCCCGCCCATGCGTGGATTGGCGCGATAGGTCGATAGCGTCTCTAGCGGTTCAACGCCACGCTGACCCGTATCTTGATCGGTGGTGGTGATTTCGCATCGTGTACACGGTTTTACCAAGCGAAGAACGATCGATCCTGCGCTAAGCGTATCGACGTGATCCTCATCATAGGGTGCCACGCCATCGATCACGATATTCGGGCGAAATAGGCTCATCGGGATAGGTCCGGACAGGCGCGCGTTGAGTTCTGCGAGCGATGCGGCATTCGCGACCAGGATGGGAAAGCCGTCTGAGAATCGGTTGAGGGCTTCGTCCGGGCCGGTCCAGTTGCGGTCACTCGTGCGTCGTTCGGCCGCATCAAATGCCACCAGGCGACAGTGCGTGCCGAGAAAATCACCGAACCACTTTGCGGCGGCGTCACCTTCATCAAACGTATGGCCTTCGTGTTCCCAAATAAAGACGCGACGACGCGCGCGCTCGCGCCCGTGTAGTGCTATTTTCAGCGGTGGCATGCCCGGTGCGCCCATTCGCATTGCATCGGCGTCGAGCGCGATGGCAATCAGCGCCATGTTTGGATGCTCCCGCTGGCTGATGAATAAGCCGTTGCGGTCAACCAACATCCAATTGCGATCCCATTCGAGCCCGCTGTGGGTCAACCGGGCTTCACCGATATCGATGCCGCGGCACGATTTCAGTGGGTAGATGTGAAGGGATTTGACGAATGTCATGGATTGTGAAATCAAATGCGTGCGTGATTGAATGAGACCCTGTAGGGGCGCCTTTCATATCAACCATGTGATTTACGGTCGAGGTGGATGCTGTACGGGGTTGATTCTGTGGAAAAAACGATCTTCCGCTCGAAACTGTGAAAAAATGTTGTAACATTCGTATGTTCTTAAACATGATTGGGTGTCCGGCTGGTACTTTTCACTCCGTTGACGTGCTTGTGATCCCGCGGTGATAAATGCGTTGGATGTGTGGCACACTTATCGTTCCCAGGATTGAAAGTACCAGACCAAGTTGAAAGTTAAACACCCAGTTGGAACATTCCTAAATAGGAGCGATCGTGATCCCACCCACTATGTTGGGAACGCGTCCGACTGCTCCATCTGGCCCTGGATAGTCACTAAAGGAATTTAACGTGAGCGAAAACGTCGTGAAATCCGCGGCTCGCGTGCTCGAAGTCTTCGAGTACTTCGCGCGTCGCCGCACCCCCGCAACAGTTGGCGAGGTTTGCAATGCGCTGGGATATCCCCAATCCAGCACCTCGGTATTGTTGAAAAGCATGTTCACCTTGGGTTACCTGTCGTACGACCAAGGATCACGCCGCTACTCTCCTTCGGTGAAAGTCGCCATGCTTGGCGAATGGATCCCTGAGGAGTTGCAAGCAGGCGCTGATGATGTTGGCCATCCGATGGCGTCGATTCAAGTTCCACAAGCCTGATAGTCCCGCATTGCGTGCCGCGTTGATACGTGGCACGCAATGGTGTTGACTCGCGGTCTCTCCGATCCGCCCGGTATCGATCAATTCGCGTCGCACCCGCCGTTGCTACCAGTCCATTCTGCGACAATGGGGCATGCGCGTTCGAGTTCTTTCTGATCTTCATATTGATTTTGGCGGCGATTTCGCCCCGCCGCCGGCTGGCGAAGATGTCGTTGTCATTGCCGGCGACGCTTGCGAAGGCGACGGCGGTCTACATTGGGCCGCGCGTGCATTCCCGGCTACGCCAATCATCTACGTCCCGGGCAATCATGAGTTCTACGGGCTGGAATATGGCGCATGTCGCGCTGCCTTGCGCGATGCCGCCGATTCGATCGCGCCGGGCCGGTTGCACCTCCTAGATGATCATGCCATCACCCTCGGTGGAATGCGTTTCGTTGGTTCGACGCTATGGACTGATTTTCAGCTGTATGGCGATTCCCCAAATGCCGTTGCGCGGGCAAAGAATGTCTGTCAACGCACGATGCTCGATTACCGCCATATTCGGACGCGCGGAACCGATGGCGTAGCACGCCTCATTGAGCCGGACGACACACTGCTTTGGCATCGGCGATCGCGCCAATTTTTGGGCCTTTGTCTCGCCTCGGGTGCGCAGCGGGAAACGATCGTCGTCACCCATCATGGGCCGCACCGGCGAAGCCTCGCGCCGCAATTCGCCGACGATCTTACGTCCGCCGGCTTCATCTCAAACCTTGGACCATTGCTGGGTCGGGCGGCGCTGTGGATTCATGGCCACACCCATACATCGTTTGATTACGTGGTTGGGACAACCCGCGTGGCGTGCAACCCGCGCGGTTACTGCGCAAAGGATGGCACACGATGCGAAAACGATGCGTTTAGCTGGGATTTCGTCGTCGACGTCTAGGCGCAGGCTCCCATTAAAAATAAACCTCGGGGCCGAAGAGGAGGATGGGAGAGTAGCCCCGAGGTGTTCCACAAAGGAGACACCGGGGATGCGCCGGCAGCGCCGCGCATCCAATCATTCACTGGTCAGACCAAACTAAACTACGCTCGAAATGCGCAGCTCCCGCGAGACTGGTGCGAACATTTGGCGCTTCAATTCGTCGACCTGAACCTTGCCGTAAAGTCTGTCATTCCCAGAGGGCGAAGCCCTCTTCATCCCGGGTACAGCGACCACCCGCTTAGCGTTTTGGCGAAACCTCGAGTAACGGCAATTTCCAACCGTGTTGCCCCTCAACGTTTGCATCGCCTTATCAGCTAGTGAATTATTTTAAGACTCGATGTTTTATTTGCCTAATTGTCCATCATAAGGTTTAAACCACCGGCTTTAGCCGGTCAGCTTTAGCTGCGAAAATGTGTCGTACCAAGGGAGGTGCGGCATGGAATACAGGTACGGTAGCCACACAGTATTTCAGATCGAGTATCACTTTGTGTGGGTGAC
>SHXR01000084.1 GCA_009693235.1 Betaproteobacteria bacterium
GCGCCCGTGCACTTCGAATCCCTTCGCCGCCGCCAGGGTCATTTGCTTCATCGTCGATCTCTTCCAGCGCAGTCATCCATCTCGCAACTAACGCATGAGCATCGCGTATGGTCGACTGCATTGGGAACTTAATCAGTGTTTCCTTAGGCTAAACGTTCCCTCTATGAGGACCTACATCCATGGAAGCTTTCAAGTGGCCGGCAATTCTGATGGCGTTTGTAGTGTTTCTCATTGTCTTTGAGTGGCGCGTGGCCCGTCGCAAAAAGATGGCGTCACTGGCGTGGACCGTAAGATGATGCGAAGTATGTTTGGCATTGGTCTCGCGCTGGCAGGGGTTGTTTGGTTCTTGCAAGACGGCAGCTGATCCCATCATTCGCGTCGGCGATCGCCAATGAAGTGCTACCGCGACGCTGACGCTTGCTGCAACGAAACCGAAGTCCGGTCAGGGAAGCTGCGAAAAATCCGGCTTCCGCTTCTCTAGAAATGCCCCAATCGCCTCGCGCGCGGCCGGCTCAGTCAGCATTCTCGCGAACGCATCGATTTCCTCGGCCAGTGCAGCTGCAATCTGCGTGTCATATTGCTTTCGCATCAGCCGCTTCGTGGTACGAATAGCGCCGGCTGGCTTTTCCGCCAGCTTTCTTGCGACCGACCGCGCATGTTCGACGGCAGTGCCCGCGGCAACCGTTTCTGTAGCAATGCCGGCGGCCACTGCCTCCGTAGCGGAAAACGCCTCACCCAACATCAGCAGCGTGGCAGCACGGCGATGTCCAGCGATGAGCGGCAGCAGGAAACTCGATGCCGCTTCCGGACAGAGCCCAAGATTGACAAAGGGCAATGAAAACCGCGCCGAGTCGCCCGCATAGACGAAATCGCAGTGCAGGAGCATCGTCGTGCCGACCCCGACCGCAGCGCCCTCTACCGCGGCAATGAGTGGCTTCTCTTGCTTGCTTAGCACTTCCAGGAACTGCAGAACCGGGCTCGATCGGTCGCGCGGCGGATTGGCAAGAAAATCGGCAAGATCATTGCCTGCTGTAAACGTGTTCGCCGAACCTTGAATCACAATTGCGCGGACCGCATGGTCGGCATCACCCAAGCGCAAACCATCCGCAAGGGCTTGATACATGGCTGCGGTAAGTGCGTTCTTTTTTTCCGGTCGATGGATGACGATGTTCAACACTGGGCCGTTCTGTTGCACCAAAATCTCATCGGACATGCAAACCTCCCGTGACACGACTTCGCAGCGCTCTTCAGACGAGTAAATCTTACGGACCATTAATCATGTTCCAGGCAGCTTGTAGTCCTTGAATGACTGTCTGAGCGTGAGCTTCGACAGCTTGCCGGTCGCGGTGTGCGGCAACTCCGCAACGAACGCGACATCATCAGGCATCCACCATTTCGCGATCTTCCCCTCAAAGAATTTCAAGAGATCTTCTCGCGTGACCATCGCACCGGGTCGCTTGATGGCAACGATCAGCGGTCGTTCATCCCACTTCGGGTGCGCAATGCCGATGGCTGCTGCCTCCGCGATCGCCGGGTGGGCCATGGCGATATTCTCGAGGTCGATCGAACTGATCCACTCACCGCCTGACTTGATGACGTCCTTCGAACGATCGGTGATCTGCATAAAGCCATCGGCATCGATCGTCGCAACATCGCCGGTTGGGAACCAGCCATCAACAAGCGGATCACCGCCTTCCCCTTTGAAATAGCCGCTGGTCACCCAAGGCCCCCGTACCATGAGATCACCAAACCCAACGCCATCATGCGCTAGCGCCTTGCCGTCCGCATCGACGATCTTCATATCAACCCCGTAGATGACCCTGCCCTGCTTCACCTGGACGGCGAATTGTGATTCGCGGCTCAAGGCACGGTGCTTCGCTTTGAGGACATTGAAGGTGCCTAGCGGGCTCATTTCCGTCATGCCCCATGCATGCTGGCATTCGACGCCATACAACTCGCGAAATTCCTTGATCATTGCAGGTGGCGCCGCCGACCCTCCTACCACCGCACGACGAACCGTTGAAAACTTGAGTCCGTGCCGCTTCATGTAGGCAAGGAGACTCAACCACACCGTCGGCACGCCCGCAGTAAGCGTTACCTGCTCCGTTTCGAACAGCTCATACAGACTCTTGCCATCCAGGGCCGCGCCGGGGAATACCAGTTTCGCGCCATTGAGTGGGGCGATGTATGGAATGCCCCAGCAATTGACATGAAACATCGGCACTACCGGAAGGATCACCTCGCGGGCGGAACAGGCGAATACATCCGGCAAGGACGCTGCATAAGCATGCAAAACGGTCGATCGATGCGAATAGAGCACGCCCTTTGGATTGCCGGTGGTGCCCGATGTGTAGCAAAGACAGGTCGCTGCATACTCATCAAACGAAGGCCACTCAAAGGCACCCGATTCCGCAGCGATCAATTCTTCGTAACAGAGCAGTCCCGGAACGTTGATCGCCGGCATATGTGCGCGGTCGGTCATGGCAATCCAACACTTTACCGCCGGGCATTGCGATGCCAGCTTCTCGACCAACGGCGCAAGGTTGATGTCAAACGCGATGACCCGGTCCTCCGCATGACCAACAATATAGGTAATCTGATCCGGGAATAGCCGGGGATTGAGGGTGTGCACAACCGCCCCCATGCCCGCCGTACCGTAATAGATTTCCAAATGCCGGTAGCTATTCCAGGCCAGCGTACCGACGCGATCGCTCTGCGTCACACCCAGGCGTGCAAGTGCCTGTGCGAACCGCTTTGCCCGCGCCTCGGCGTCGCGATAGGTGTATCGATGAATCGGCCCCTCAATGGTGCGCGACACGATTTCCGTATCACTATGAAATCGCGCAGCATGAGACAACAGGGATGAAACGATCAAGGGTTGATCCATCATCAATCCGCGCAACATATCCCTCTCCATGGAACGTTCAATTATTCGGCAGCGAAAAATCGCGAGGCCGTTATGGCGACCCGCCCCATTATTGTGCCCGCAAACGCCAAACAATCGATAGCGGCGTGATGACTGCTTGATCGGCCAGTGAGAATTGCGTGAGAGGTTGGCGGCCCGGATCACCGCACTTTCTTCCGTCATCAATGCATCTAACAGCGCCTGCCTTACGTAGAACGAGAAGGTGTTTGCGACTCCCGTGCTCACCGAGCGGGAAGTAGCGTTGGAGTCGTTACGACCTAATCTGGTATGCGGCGCGTTTCGTTGGGAAACCCTGACGGCGCGCCATTCATCTTGATGTCGACCAAGGAGACTGACGTGAAAAAACTCTTGTCGTTGCTAACCCTTTGGGTTGCCTTTGCTGCACCAATGGCTTTTGCACAAGACGACCTGCAGCTGGACCCACGTGTGCGGGCCAAGGCGGAAGCAATGTGGAAGGCCATGGCCAACAAAGACGGCATGGTGACGCAGAAAGTGCTGATGGACATGGTGATGCAAAAGTTCAACGAAATGGACAAGGGCAAGAAAGGCATGATCAGCGCGGCGGATGCGGCGCGCATTATGCTGTTCCTGTCCGGACAAGTTGGGGCACCGTAAGTACCGGTCGCGGCAGACTCGTTGCGCTAGAGCGATCGGAAGCGCCAATGCGGCGTCTCCGGTCGCAGCGCTCATCCAAACGCGCACCAGATCGGGCAGACCTACCGATCTTGCATCTCCTCGGTTACGATCGCCAACTTTGATCGGATCGCCGGAGCGCATCATCAAGCCTCTTGAATTTCGCCCTGACACGCCGGCGTTTCTGGCCGACCCTTTCCCGATCTATAGGCGCCTGCAGGATGAGGATCCAGTGCATTGGAGCCCGCGCCTCAAGTCGTGGGTCTTGACGCGCTATGACGACGTCAAGCGTGTCTGCCTCGATCGGGACATGTCATCGAATCGCTTAGAACCGTTTTTCGCTACCTTACCGGGCCCGGAGGCAGCACGGATCGGCGAAATCATCCGCTTCCTCTCAATCTGGATGGTCTTTCGCGATCCACCCGATCACACGCGATTGCGCCGGTTGACGAGCAAGGTGTTCCATGTGAAGTCCATGCACGCGATGCGCCCGGCCATCGAGCAAATTCTCGCGTTGCTCCTCGATCGCATTGGCGCGCGGACTGACGTCGACTTCATCCAGGATTTCGCCGGGCCGCTACCCGCGCTCGTGATCATGGAGATGCTGGGGGTTCCGCATTCAGAGCTGGATCGCGTCAAGCGGATGTCCGATGAAATGGCGCTCTTCATCGGCAGCTCACGAACTTCGCAAGAAAAATACGATGTTGCGCAAGCGGCGACCAAGGAAATGGCCGATTTTTTCCGCCAATTCCTCAATGCACGGCGCGCCGAGCCCCAGCATGACCTCATGTCCGAACTGGTTCACTTACGGGACGGTGAGGATCGCCTGAGTGAGGATGAGTTGATTGCAACTTGCATCCTGCTCCTATTCGCCGGCCACGAAACCACGACCAATCATATTGCCAACGGTCTGCTCTCGCTCGTTCGCTTTCCGGCCGAGCTTCGCGCCTTACGCGAGGATCCGAGTCTCGCGGCCAAAGCGGTCGAGGAGCTGTTGCGCTATGACGGACCCAGCAGCGCCCAGGTCCGTGTCGTGAAGGTCCGGCACGCGATGCATGACAAAACCTTGCAACCTGGCGATCGTGTTTTCATGATGCTGAATGCCGCCAATCGGGATCCGCGCGCCTACGACGATGCGGATCAACTCCAGCTGCGTCGCGATGGCGTGCCGCACCTCACGTTCGGTTTCGGACTCCATATTTGCCTTGGCTTTCCGCTCGCCCGGCTGGAAGGGCAGGTCGCGCTTCCGGCGATCGCCCGGCACTGGCGCCGCATCGAGCTTGCCGCGCCCGAAACAGCGCCCGAATGGATCAATTCAATGGTGTTTCGCGGCATGCAGTCCATGCCGCTTAAGGTCGAGCGCTGAGCACGTTTGCCTGGGCGGAAGAATCGAGCGCGCCTCGCCAAAGTAGAATGCCGGTTCGAGCCACCCGTGCCGGCGTCTGCCGCCGACCGCACCCGAATTCCGATGGAGCACTCGCATGTCCGCTGCACATTACGCCGTCCACGATAGCGTCGCTGTCATCACGCTGGATAACCCACCGATGAACACGCTTGCCCATGTTATGCGGGAGGCGGTCCTCGCGCATTTTCAGACTGCCCTCGCCGCTGCCAATGTAAAAGCGATCGTGCTGATCGGCAGCGGCCGCGCCTTCTGCTCGGGCGCTGAAGTGCGCGAATTCAATACCCCCAAAGCAGCAGCCGCACCCAATACCCGCGAATTGCTGGCCGCGATTGATGCGTCGCCGAAGCCGGTTGTCGCGGCGATCCATGGCTTTGCGCTGGGCGGTGGATTTGAACTTGCGCTCGCTTGCCACCATCGCGTTGCGAAAGAGGATGCGCTGGTGGGGCTCCCGGAAGTAAAGCTTGGCATCCTGCCCGGTGCGGGGGGCACGCAACGACTGCCGCGCGCCATTGGCGTAGAGCGGGGGCTCGAAATGATCCTCGCTGGATCGCAGGTGCCGGCGCAACAACTGGCTGGTACTCCGGCCATCGATAGCACGATCCCGGGCGATCTCCAGGAAGGCGCGATTGCCTATGCAAATAAAATCCAAGGGCAGCCGCTCCGCCGCCTGCGCGATCTGGTCCCAACCGTTGCCAATGCGGAGACATTCTTCGCTGCCGCCCGCGCCAAAGCGGCAAAGGAATCGAAGGGCTTCCCTGCACCACTGAAAATCATCGATGCCGTCGAGGCATCCGTCAAGCTCCCCTTTGATGAAGGCATCAAGGCCGAACGCGAGGGGTTCATGCTTCTCGTCGAAACGACCGCATCCAAGGCGCTGCGCCATGCGTTCTTCGCCGAACGGCAAGCGGCGAAAATTCCGGATATCGCCGACGATGTAACGCAGGCGGATATTCGATCGATCGCCATCGTCGGGGCGGGCACGATGGGGGGTGGTATCGCCATGTGTTTTGCCAATGTCGGCATGCCGGTGAAACTCCTTGACATGACCACCGAAGCGCTCGATCGCGGCCTGGCGATCATTCGGAAGAACTACGCAGCGACGGTACAGCGCGGGCGTTTGAGTCAAGCCGAAATGGACCACCGGGTTGCGCTCATTCGTCCGGTCAGCCAGTACGCCGACATCGCCGATGTCGATCTCGTCATCGAGGCGGTATACGAGCGCATGGATGTCAAGAAGGCGGTGTTCGCGCAACTCGATGCGGCGGTGAAATCCTCGGCAATTCTTGCCACCAACACCTCGACCCTTGACGTGGATGAACTGGCCGGCAGCACCAAACACCCGAGCCGGGTAATCGGCACGCATTTCTTCAGCCCAGCCAATGTAATGCGGCTCCTTGAAATCGTGCGCGGGAAGCAAACATCGAAGACTGCACTCGCCACGCTGATGTCGGTCGCCAAGCGCATCAAGAAAGTTGGTGTGGTAGCTCGCGTCTGCGACGGCTTCATCGGCAATCGCATGGTGGAGGAATATCTTCGCCAAGCCTATTTCCTCGCTGAAGAAGGCGCCCTACCCCAGCAAGTCGATCAGGCGCTCGAGGATTGGGGCATGGCCATGGGACCGTTTCGAATGATGGATCTCGCCGGCCAAGACATCGGCTTTGAAATTCGCAAGCGACGGCGCGCGGAAGATCCGGCGCGTCAGATCTATCCGGCCTGGCTCGATCGCGTCTGCGCTTTAGGACGATATGGCCAGAAAACCGGCGCCGGTATCTATCGATACGAACCAGGCAGCCGCGGTGCGACGCCCGATCCGCTGATCGACCAGTTGGTGATTGATTACTCGAAAGAAATCGGGCTCGCGAGAAAAGCAGTGAGCGACGGCGAAATCGTTGAACGCTGCATTTTCGCGCTCGTTAATGAAGCCGCACAGATCCTGGACGAAGGGATCGCTCTGCGCGCCAGCGATATCGATATCGCCTATCTCACCGGTTACGGCTTTCCCCTCTACCACGGCGGCCCAACGTTCTATGCCGACACCGTTGGCCTTGCGAAAGTGGTGGCGACCATGGAGCGTTATGCGAAAGGACGAAACGGCCAGTTCTGGAAACCCGCGCCATACCTCGCGAAACTTGCCGCGGCCGGCCAGCGGTTCAATTCGTAGCGGACGCGGCGCACCGCGATGACACCGGCAGGCCCGGCGCGCACCGCGCCTCGGTTGACCAATTTAGGCGATCTGATTGATCGCGCGAGAAATCTTGGCAAACCGGCCTTCATCGATCTGTTGCAGGCCGGCGTGCCGCGCAGCGTGTCGTATGCAGAATTTGACGCGATGGCAGACAGCTTCGCCAAGAGCCTGCTATCGCGAGGACATCAGCGCGGCGAGCGCATCGGCATTTTGTCGATCAATTGCGTCGAATTCTTCGCTGCCTATTGCGGCATCCTCCGGGCCGGCCTCGTGGCAGTCCCGGTCAATTTCAAATTCCCTCGCGCGATGATTGCACAGGTCGTGCATGACGCCGGCGCGAAGTTGGTCATCTGCGACGCGGCCCGTCGATCCGATGTACCGACCGATATTGCGGCGGTGGAATATGCTGAATTGGCCATCGCGCCGCTGAACAATCGCGAAGATGGCAATGACTTTGCACCGATCATCCCGCGCGACGGTGAACCGGCGATGTTCCTGTACACCTCCGGCACGACCGGCAAACCAAAGGGCGTCGTCCTCTCACACCAGAGCCATCTCTGGGTGGCGACAACGCGCGCGGCCACCCGCGATTGGTCGAATCAGCGCCTGCTGATTGCCGCGCCGCTCTATCACATGAACGCCCTCGCCCTGGCACAGTTCGCATCGGTCGCACACGCAACAATCGTCCTCATGCCAAAGTTCGACGCGCGCCAATACATTGCAGCAATCGCATCCCATCAGTGCACTTGGCTCACAGCGGTGCCACCAATGATGGCGATGATGTTGCGGGAGAAAGATCTCTTAGCGAACACCGATCTCGCATCGATTCAGACGATTAGGATGGGATCGGCACCCGTCAGCCAAAGCCTGATCGACGGACTGCGGCACTATTTTCCACAAACATCGATTCTCAACGGCTATGGCACCACCGAAGCCGGACCGGTGGTATTTGGCCCACATCCGAATGGGCTTCGCTGGCCGGAACTGTCAGTCGGCTATCCGCATCCTGCGGTCGCGTTGCGACTGGTGAATCAGGACGAGCGCGATGCGGCCGAGGGCGTGCTGGAAGTGAAGTGCGCGGCCAACATGCTCTGTTATCACAACCTTCCCGAGGCGACCCGGCGCGCGACCACGGTCGATGGGTACTACAACACCGGCGACATCTTTCGTCGCGACGAACAGGGCTTTCATTACTTTGTCGGCCGGATCGATGATGTCTTCGTATCGGGCGGTGAGAATATCGCACCGGGCGAAGTAGAAAAGATGCTCGAGCGACATACGGCGATTGAACAGGCTTGTGTCGTGCCCGTCGCCGATGAGATCAAGGGCACCAAGCCGGTCGCGTTCGTAACATTAAAACGCGGCGCGGTAGCCTCTGAAGCCGACATCAAAGACTACGCGCTCGCCCATGGTCCGGCCTATGCCCACCCAAGACGGGTATGGTTCCTCGATGCGATGCCGCTGTCGGGGACGAATAAAGTTGATCGCAAGGCAATGGTTCAAGAAGCCGAGACGCGGCTTCGATCGCAAGCTAGGGGAAACGCTGATTAAGCTATCCCACGTAATCAGCGTGCGCAAATATTCAGGGAGTTACGAGGGGGCGAGCCCCCTTGTTCAGCGATTCCTTTGGCATTGTTTCAAAAGAGGATCGATATGCAAACGACGATGAGAGCCTTGGTGCTCAAACAGCACGGATCCTTGGACGCGCTCGAGGTCATCGCCGACCGGCCGTTGCCGCGCGCTACCAACGGACATGTCGTCATTCGCGTGCGTGCGTCATCGTTCAACTATCACGATGTCTTCACGATGAAAGGCATGCCTGACATCAAAGTGCCGTTACCGGTTGTGATTGGCCTTGATATGGCGGGCGAAGTCCATGAAATCGCGGCGGACGTCACCGGATGGAATATTGGCGAGCGAGTCCTGGTGAATCCGCTCAACAAGACCAAAGGCTTGATGGGCGAGATGCTAGATGGCGGCATGGCCGAATATTGCCTGGTCGCCGCGGACCAACTGCTGCGCATGCCGGATCGAGTGACGTTTGAACAGGCCGCGGCACTGCCGGTTGCCTATGGGACGGCCCATCGCATGTTCTTCACCCATAACACGATCGCCAAAGGCGAACGAGTGATCGTGCTGGGCGCCTCGGGGGGTGTTGGCACCGGATGTGTTCTCCTTGCCAAGATGGCAGGCTGCGAAGTGATCGCCTGCGCGTCAAGCGCGGCCAAGCTGAAGCGATTGAAGGAAATCGGCGCTGATCATGTCATCCATTACCAGGACGTCGATTGGTCGAAGTGGGCGATCGAGAAATTCGGCAAGCCGCAGCGACGCACCTACGAGGGCGGTGTGGATGTGGTGGTGAATTTTACCGGCGGTGATACCTGGGTCCCCTCGCTTAGATGCCTGAAACGGGGCGGCAAACTCCTGGTGTGCGGCGCCACCGCCGGCTTCGATCCAAAGGAAGACCTTCGCTACATCTGGAGTTTCGAGCTGAAGGTGATCGGCTCCAATAGCTTCTATGATGAAAATCTGGTCGCCTTGATGGACATGATCGCCGCCGGCGAATTGCAGCCCTTGATCGATACGGTGCTGCCGCTTGCCGATGCCAAGGAAGGCGTCCGGTTGATTCAGGATCGCGAAGTCATCGGCAAGGTCATCGTGACACCATGACGGCATGGTCTGTGGATCGAGAAGAACATAATGAAGGAGGCAACCCATGAGTGATGCCGCACTGCCGTCGATCGAACAAGTACAGGCGCTGATCGGGAGGGCGCCTTTTCATCAATGGCTTGGCTTGGAAGTCGTGCGCTTCAGCGCCGATGAAATCGAAGTGAAGGCTAAGTGGCGGGAGGAATGGATCGTCAATCCGGAGCGGCGCTATACCCATGGCGGCGTCCTTGCTGCCTTGGTCGATCTGGTCGCCGACTGGGCGCTCACCGCGCGCTGTGGCTGCGCGGTGCCGACCATCGATATGCGGGTCGACTATCACAGGGCCGCGATGCCGGGCGATCTCGTCACGAAAGGGAAAGTCGTCAAATTCGGTAGTCAGTTCAGCGTGTGTGAAGCGCAAGTTTTCGACCACGAAGGCCAGCTGGTCGCGAGCGGGCGCGGCACTTATTTCACTGGCGCCATGGCGCCGCGGAGTCCGGCATGAGCGTTAAACAACTTTTCAATCTCGCCGGTAAAGTCGCGCTGATTACCGGTGGGTCACGCGGACTCGGCTTACAGATTGCCGAAGCGCTCGGTGAAATGGGCGCGCAACTGATTATCACCGCGCGCAAGCCCCAAGAACTCGATCAAGCGCGTACGCATCTTGGCGCGATGGGAATCGAAGTCCTCACGCATGCGGCGGACCTTGGCAAGGCCGAGGGTGCCCGCTCGATCGCCGACGCATCCCTTGCCAAATTCGGGCGCATCGACATCCTGATCAACAACGCCGGCACGACCTGGGGCGCGCCGGCTGCGGACACGCCTTTGGAGGCGTGGATGAAAGTCGTGAACCTCAATCTCACCGGCACGTTTCTAATGACCCAGGAGATCGGTCGCCGCTCCATGATCCCCAATCGGCAGGGCCGCATCGTCAATATCGCATCCGTCGCGGGCTTGCTTGGCAATCCCACCGGCATGAACACGATCGCCTATAACACGACCAAGGGTGGGCTGGTGAACTTTACGCGCGCACTCGCGGCCGAGTGGGGACCTCACGGCATCACCGTCAACGCCATTGCGCCAGGCTTCTTCCCGTCGAAGATGGCGGCGGCCACGCTCGCCCAGATCGGCGCTGCGGTCATTGCGCAAACACCACTCGGACGGTTGGGGGGCGATGAAGATTTGAAGGGCTTGGCTGTGCTGCTTGCGTCCGACGCTGCACGACACATTACCGGTCAGATCATCGCCGTCGACGGTGGCGCCAGTTCGATCTAAGGAAACGCTGATCAAGCTATCCCGCGTCATCAGCGTGCTCAAATATTCAGGGAGTTACGAGGGGCAATGGAGGGGTTGGGGCCCCTTCATCCCCAACGAGCCCCCTTGTTCAGTGATTATCTGACCCGCTCAGGCGCCCAACGGCCGCTCCCGGTTGAGCAAGAACGTGACCACGACTGCGACGAGCATGCAGGCAATCGAACTTGCAATCGGTAACCAATAATCGCCATAAAGGTCATACGAAACACCGGCCAGCCACGGACCGATGCCCACGCCGATACCGGGCCCGGTATAAATGACGCGAGAATGCCGGCCAGATTGCGGGCGCCGAAATAATCCATCGTGATGGCGGGCGCGAGGGCAACCATCCCACCATATCCGGTGCCAAAGACGATTGCGAAAATCGCCAACGGCAGCACCATACTCGATACGAGCCAGAGGAGTAATCCCCCGCCCATCATCAGATAAGTTGCGGCGAGAAGGATGGTGCGGGGTAGACGATCACCGATGCCCGCCAGTCCAAAGCGACCGATCATGCTGCCAAGTCCAATTAGGCCGGTCAGGAATGCGCCGGTTTCAACCGTCAATCCATGATCGCGAGCATAGGGCGCCAGATGAACCATCGGCACGAATAGTCCAATACCGCAAAGCAGCAAGGCCATGTAGAAGTACCAAAATGCGGGCTTCCCTACGGCCTCACGCAAAGTGAGCCCAAGTGGCGCGGGACGGGGCGATGCATGGCTGATTACCCGCGCTTCGCCGTCCGGGAAAAGACCGCGCTTGGCCGGCGCATTGTCACTAAACAACCACCAGCTAAAGCTGGTGGGTTTGGGTTACGGACTGAAAGTCCGGATACGCGTCGGCTGAACGACGCGTCTTAGTCGGGCTCCATCTTGAAATCGTCATTCGGCTTCGGTTCAAAGTGGTGTTCCAAATACTGCTTG